>QKII01000057.1 GCA_003249625.1 Propionivibrio sp.
ACCAACAGGTTACGTGCCACCTGAAAGAGCCAGGCTCGCGGATTTTCCACCCGACAGAAATCCGCGCCCTGTAACACCGCTCGCAGGAAAACATCCTGCAACAGATCGTCAGCCTCAGCAGCACTGCCGGAACGATGCGCAAGGAAATTCCGCAGTTCCTCCTTGTGCTGCCGCCATGCCCGCTGGTGACACTCGTTGGATGACATACGCAAACTAGTCCAGTCGCTTGCTCATGCACTTGGCGCTAGCCGGGCACAGGCCGCAGAACTGAGGGTGGGCGGCAATGGCTTCCGGCACCACGTCGCGCCGGACGTGCTCATACCCCAGACGCTTCAAATACGCTTGCGCGGTCGTTGTCAGCAGGTAGAGCGCATCGATGCCCGCTTTGCGTGCCCGTTGCTCGATTCCGGCAATCAGGCGCTCGCCGATTCCGCAGCCGCGCCATTGCGGCTGGACAGCAAGCGAGCGCGGCAAGCCCGCGGTGCCGAACACATCAAGACCACAAACGCCGACCAGCGTATTCCCGGATTCCGCGACGATGAAACGGGCAATCCCGTCCGGATGCAAATCGCCAGTCGGCAGTTTACTTGCTGCCAGCAGCGACAGGATGACGGAAAAGTCATCAGGCTGCGCCGGACGCACTGCAATGGGCAAGCCACTCATGCTACGGCCAGTGCCAACGGCGAATCCGGTTGATGGCTTGACAGTCTCGGTCGACGCAGTCCCGCAGCAAGACGAGCTACCACCGTTTTTTTCATCAGCCGGCCCAAGCTGCTGGCAGACGGTCTGCGGGGTTGCGTCGTATTTCGTCGCACTCATGTTTCCTTCATCCATACTCATCGCTCCGAACTTGCAACCACCCCGACTACAATCGGTCGCAGCGGAGGCTGACATATCGGCCCCCAATCCTCATTGGCGCTTCGCCAGCAACCGATCCAGCTGGTTTGCAAATGTTTTTCGATCCGCATCGGAGAGCGCCGAGGGGCCACCGGTTTCAACGCCGCTGCTACGCAGGCTGTCGAGGAAGTTGCGCAAAGCCAGGCGTTCTTGAATATTGCCCGTCGTCAGCAACTCTCCCCGGGGATCGATGACAACAGCCCCCTTGGCAACAACCTCCGCAGCCAGCGGCACATCAGCCGTAATGATCAGGTCGCCCGATTGCGCTTCCGCCGCGATCCGTTTATCCGCCACATCGAATCCGGCAGGAACTTGCAGTGCCGTGATCCAAGGAGAAGGCGGAACCCGTAGCATCCGGTTGGCGACCAACACGAGCGGGACGTGAGTACGATTCGCTGCCCGATAGAGAATTTCCTTGATTGCCACCGGACAGGCGTCCGCATCCACCCAGATTTTCATGAAATCACTCAATAACTTTACGACTGTTCAACGACTGCCCGGATTCAAACCGGCCTCATACCACGACTTCGTTTGATTCACGACTTTGACCACCAGCAGCATCACCGGCACCTCGATCAACACACCGACGACAGTCGCCAACGCCGCCCCGGACTCGAAGCCGAACAGGCTGATCGCCGCGGCAACGGCCAACTCGAAAAAATTTGAGGCACCGATCAGCGCCGATGGGCACGCCACCGCATGCTTCTCGCCAACTTTTCTGTTCAGCCAGTATGCCAGCGACGAGTTGAAAAACACCTGAACCAGGATCGGCACGGCGAGCAAAGCAATGACCAGCGGTTGCTCGATAATGGCCTTGCCCTGAAAAGCGAAAAGCAGAACGAGCGTCGCTAGCAACGCGGTGATCGACCACGGTCCAATTTTCTCCATCGCCGCATCAAACGCCGCCTGGCCGCCTTTGAGCAAGGACTTCCGCCAGAACTGCGCGAGAATCACCGGAATCACGATGTACAGCAGGACCGACGTAAATAGGGTGGCCCACGGTACGGTGATCGCCGAAATGCCGAGCAAAAAAGCCACTAGCGGCGCGAAGGCGAAGATCATGATCGTATCGTTCAACGCCACCTGCGACAGCGTAAACAGCGGATCGCCATTGGTTAGCCGGCTCCACACGAAAACCATCGCCGTACAGGGTGCGGCGGCCAGCAGGATCAACCCGGCGATATAGCTGTCGAGTTGCGCTGCAGGTAAATACGGAGCAAAAATCTGGCGTACGAACAGCCAGCCGAGAAACGCCATCGAAAACGGCTTGACCAGCCAGTTAACGAACAACGTTACCCCGATGCCGCGCACGTGCTGGCGCACCTCGTGCAGCGCACCGAAATCGACCTTCACCAGCATCGGGATGATCATCACCCAGATCAACAGGCCGACCGGCAAGTTAACCTGCGCGACCTCCATACGGCCAATCGCCTGAAAGACGCCCGGCAACATCTGCCCGAGCCCCACGCCGGCAACGATGCACAGGAACACCCAAACCGTCAGGTAGCGCTCGAAAACGCTCATCGGCGCGCCCTCCGATTGCTTGATGGCCACCTCACATTGCACACTCATTGTTCACTCGCTCCCGCGGCTTCATGAATCAGCCGCGCCGCGGTCGCCACGTCCTTCGCCGACATCGACTTCAGATCAAGCGCGAGGAAGCCCTTGATACGTTTTTCCAACGCCAGATAGGCGACTTCAAAAGCTTCGCGCCGCGCCTCCATCGGTTCCACGTGCGCCGGATCAGCGATGCCCCAGTGCGCCGTCGTCGGATGCCCTGGCCAGATCGGGCATGTCTCGCCTGCCGCGCTGGCGCAGACGGTAAATATGTAGTCGATATGCGGCGCACCGGGTACGGCAAACTCGTCCCATGACTTGCTGCGCACCTCCGCCGGCAGCGGCACACCGTGCTTTTCGAGCGTCTCCAGCGCCACTGGATTGACCTTGCCCGACGGCTGGCTTCCTGCGGAAAAGGCACGCACACGACCATTGCCGAGATAGTTGAACAGCGCCTCGCCAAGAATCGAGCGGGCGGAATTTCCGGTGCATAGCACCAGTATGTTGATCGGCTGAGTTGTGTTCACGGAATCTCCTTGTTGCTTCAACAAATCGAAAGCTGCCCCTTGCAGCAGTCCTCGGTCAAAAACGCGGCCAAGGCACGAATGGCCGGCATCATCGCGCGATACCGAACAAAGCGCCCCTCTTGGGTCGCTACCACCAGTCCGGATTGCGCCAGCGTCTTTAGATGGAACGAAAGCGTCGGAGGTGGCATTGCCAGCGCCTCACCAATCACCCCCGGCGTCAACCCATCCGGACCGTTTTGAACAAGCAGGCGTAACACGGCCAGGCGGCTTTCCTGAGCCAGCGCGGCGAAGGCATTGACGGCGTCTTTTGTTTCCATGTTTTTAATATTATGAAAATAACGAATAGAGCGCAATCATGTTGTAGTTATTATCGTCCGCAGCTTAAGTTGAGACTTTCGCAGCTTAAGTTGAGACTCCTGGGATGCCGAACTTCTTTGTGCTTCGAATTCAAATTGTCGACTCGGTGTCAGCAGGCACTTTCAACGATTCCTACGACTCTAGTTCGGCCTGAGCCGTCATTGACCTGATGTGCCGAGTCAGGCGGTAAAGTGCCGGTTACCTGCCATTCCGTCGAAAACTACGTTGAACGGCAGCTTCTCCACCCGGCGAACTCACACACCCGACCCACACCCGTCCGTCGAGTTTCTCCAAAGCGGCCCGACATTCAGCTAAGGGGTTTTCGTGTTTCGCTTCTACGAAGCAGCCATTCATGATCTCTGGCAGTCGGCCACAACCGGCCAAGCATTGGCTAGCTGATACTGACCTCGCGCATGTACTTGACTACTCCGGGGCTGTGATTGCCACTACGTGACGCCAACGCCATACTGCCTCCTATGCAATCAAATCGAGTCCTCAGCGATCATTTCCTTGAGTTCGGCACAGACCTCTACGTTGCTGGCAATCATTTGCTGTTGCGCGCAGGAGATGTGGCAAGGCACCTCTACCTGATCAAGGCCGGTGCTGCGCGGCTTTGCGTGTGCAACGCTCAGGGCGTTGA
>QKII01000034.1 GCA_003249625.1 Propionivibrio sp.
TCCAGAGAGAGCGGATCATCGTTTGTTGTCCGGTTGCAATACTTAATTCATCGAAAGAATCTGGTTAGCCTTGCTGGCATCGGCATCTGCCGTTTGCAGCATCTTGATCTGCATCTCGAACTGCCGGGCGAGGCTGATCATGCTGATCATCGAATCAACCGGATTGACGTTGCTTCCTTCAAGCGTCTCCGGTGCGAGACGGACATTTTCATCGACCTGCGCCGGCTGACCGTTCCGCATCCGGAAAAGTCCATCGTCGCCACGAATCAGTTCGGTAGCCGCCGGATTGACCAGCTTGATTCGCCCGACTTCATTGACGTTATTTGGCGAACCAAACAATGGCACCACGGAGATTGTTCCATCCGGCGAGATCGTGATGCTGTTGTCTGGCGGAATGGCAATCGGTCCGCCGTCGCCGAGAACATTCTGCCCAGCGGCCGTCTGCAACTGACCATTGGCATCGATCCGCAAATTCCCTGCACGTGTATACGCTTCCCGACCATTTCCGGCATCGACTGCAATCCAGCCCTCGCCCTGCACGGCCACATCGAGCGGACGCCCCGTCGCCATCATCGCCCCAGGATCGAGAACATCGGACACGGACGCATCGACGACAAACGCTCGGGTCGGCGCCCCCTCGCCTTGCAGCGGAACCGAGCGGAAGCGATGCTCCATCGCCCGATAACCGATCGTCGAGGCGTTGGACAGATTGTGCGCAACCCCCGCCTGCTGCATGAACCATGGGCTCTCTTTTCTCTCGATCTGGCTAAAGTAAATCAGCGCAGATTGACCAGCGTCTGCATGATCTGATCCTGCGTCTTGATCGATTGCGCATTCGCCTGGTAGTTGCGCTGCAGGGTAATCATATTGACCAGTTCAGCTGTCAAATCGACATTGGACTCTTCAACCGCGGCCGATTGGAGAACGCCGCGCGACCCAGCACCCGGAGAACCGTCAAGCCCTTGCCCGGAAGTGGAGGTGGCTTGATACAGGTTGTTGCCGAGATTGATCAGGCCGTTGGAATTCGGGAATGTCGTCAGAACAATCTGCGCCAGATTCTTGGTCTGGCCGTTGCTGTAGTTGCCAAGCACGATCCCGTCCGAGCCGATACTGATGCTGGAAAGTGACCCCTGTGCATATCCCCCCTGGTATTGAGAGTTCACCGTGCTGTCGCCGCTGTAGCTCGTCGAATTGGTGAAATCAATGTTCCAGTTGGGTTGCCCAGAACCAAGAGGGCTCTCTGCCCCTGTTGTGACAGCCCAAGTGGTCGGCAAAGGCAAAACTTTCGACGGATCCCCGGCTGCATCCAAGATGGGATTCCCAGCCGAATCAAGAACACCATCCAACCCACCACTGGTATTGAAGTCAAGACTTCCAATGAGGGTGGCGTTATCGCCGCCATCCAATGTAGCGTGGACATCCCATATGCCGTTCGCACCGCTATTGACAAAATAATAGGTAATGTTGTGATCAACACCCAACGTGTCATAAACAGTCTGCGCAGTCGAAAAGTTATACGTCAGCGGATTGTTGTAGCTGAACGGAGAAACCGAAGGCACGTCTTCGCTTGAATCGAGATTGATCACCATCTCGGCGTTGCCTCCCAACGCCGCACCGGTTGCCTGCGGAGCGATATTGCTTGTATCGATCTGGATTTCAGCCGGCTCGGAAGGAACGATCTGCCCCGTTGCTGTCGCCACATACCCCATCAACCGATAATTCTGATCGTTGATGATGTAACCCTGGTTATCCGCGTGGAACTGGCCGTTGCGCGTGTAGGCGATGATGTTGTCGCGCGTCACCTTGAAGAACCCGCCACCATTGATCGCAACATCAAGCGAGTTGTTCGTGGTCGTAATATTTCCTTGGGTGAATTGCTGGAAGACAGAGGAGAGCGACGTACCAATTCCTACCTGCGAAGCACCGCTGCCGCTCAGCGAAGCCGCATACACATCGGCGAAATGCCCGGCCGAAGATTTGAAGCCGACCGTGCTGCTGTTCGCCACGTTGTTGCCGACGACATCCAGCGCCTTGGATGAAGCATTGAGTCCGCTTAGCCCTTGTTGGAATGACATGTTCTACCTCTGTCTCAAAATTGACGGCTAGTAAATCTGCTGCACATCTGAAAAGTCATACATCCCCAACGACCCGAGATCGATCTTGAAAGAACCACTCGACGTCCGGGTAAGAGCAGAAACCGTGCCAAGCTGCAAAGCTTCGGCACTCACGCTGCTCGCTCCGTTACTTGCACTCACAGTGAACGCGTAGGAACCATCAGCAGCCTGCTCCCCGGAGCTGGTCGAACCATCCCATGAAAACAGCACGTTGCCGGCGCTATTCGCGCCAAGCGTCTGTGTCTGAACGACCTTGCCGGTACTGTCGAGAATACTGACCGTCACCTGATCTGCCGCACTGGCGAGATTCACTCCACCGTACGCTTCGCCATCCGACAGAGTCAGATTCGATCCGGGAACCAACACGGTATTGCCTATCAACGATGAGGCCTGGACTGCCTGCGTCTGCGCCAGGCTGTCAACCAGTGACGACAGCTGGGTGTTGAGTTGTTCGATCCCTTCCACTGTGCTCATTTGCGCCAACTGGCTCGTAATTTCGGTGTTGTCGAGTGGATTGAGCGGATCCTGGTTCTCAAGCTGCGCCACGAGCAAGGTAAGAAAGCGGTTCTGAATATCTTCCGTCGTCGTTGTGCTCGAAGAACCCGAACTGCTGGAGTTCAACGACGCAAGAATGCTGCTCGATGTGGTGCTTGAATCAACCGTCGTCATAACATTCTCCTGAATGCGTTACTGACCGAGCGTCAGCGTTTTCAGCAACAATTGCTTGGCTGTATTCATCACTTCGGCGTTCGTCTGATAAGAGCGCGAGGCAGAAATCATGTTCACCATTTCGTCCACAACGCTCACGTTCGGCAGGGTTACGTAGCCGTTCCCGTCGGCAGCCGGGTTTCGGGGGTCATAAATCATTCTGCCCGGACTGGCATCCTCGACCACCTGCTGTACCCTGACGCCAAGCGCGGAACTTCCCTCGACCGGCGTCGCTTCGAAGACGACCTGCTTGGCGCGGTAAGGTTTGCCGTCCGGACCGGCAATACTGTCCGCATTGGCCAGATTGCTTGCCACGGCATTGAGCCGCATTGACTGTGCGGTCAACGCACTGCCGGCGACCTGAAAGACGTTGAATACGCTCATGATTGCGACTGGACGGCGAGGCCCAGCATCTTCAGTTGATGGGTAATGAACGTGAGTCCCGCCTCATAGCGAATTGCGTTCTCCGCGAACTCCGCCCGTTCCAAGTCCATCTCGACAGTATTGCCGTCCGCACTCGATTGTGCCGGCCTACGGTACTTGAGCGAGACCGGCACACTGCCATCCTTTCCGGCAAGATGCGCCGCGTCGGTCCGTGCCACCGAGAGAGCTCCCTCGGCGCGTCCCGCCAGCGCGTCGTTCAAGGCACTCGCGAAGTCAAAATCTCGTGCTTTGTAGTTCGGCGTATCCGCATTGGCAATATTCCCCGCCAGGACCTGCTGCCGGTAGGCGCGCATGCCCAGCGCCGTTTGCTGGAACGAAAGCGCATTGTCGAGTTTGCTGATCACGGCCTCTCCACAGAAAATTACCAATTTCAATAAAGCAACCGTCGTGCCAATTCTAAATCCCCCTAAACAATGGGGTTCAAAGATGGCAAGCCATAGAACATCGGCAATTCTTGCCGCAAATAACCTGCCGTATCGAAAGACTTGTTGCCGAAACAATTGCCGTCTCCTTCGCCATCACTCGACGATAAGGCACAATAGCGCCATGGACTGCCGACACATCCTTCGGCGCTTTCTTTGCGCCATATGCCTGTTATTGCCCCTACTCGCTGGCGCACAAGCGGGTAACTCAGCGCTATATCGCGCTGTCGAGGATTTTTTGCATAGCCAGACCCGAGGACTTCCCGGAAAAGTCAGCTACCGAATCACACCACTCGATCCTCGAACCCAGCTTGCGGAATGCGAGGCTTTCGAGCCCTTCTTTCCAACAGGGAGTGCACCCTGGGGGAAAACGACAATCGGCGTCCGCTGTCTCGGCCCGTCATCGTGGACCATCTATATCCAGGCCCAAGTCAGCGTGCGCGCAAACTATCTTGTTGCGGCCCGCCCACTCGCCGCCGGCCAGACCCTTGGCGAAAGGGATCTCATTCGACGAACCGGCGATCTTGGAACGCTTCCCGCCAGCGTCCTTTTTGATGCAGAGCAAGCCATCGGCAAAACGATCAGGATTGGCATCGCCGCCGGACAACCGTTGCGCAGCGATCAACTGATCGAGCCGTGGGCAATACAACTCGGGCAGAACGTCAAAACAGTGACCCGAGGTGTGGGCTTCAGCGTCAGCAGCGAAGGAAAGGCCTTGAATAACGCGACCGAAGGGCAGGTCGTCCAAGTCAGGACACCTTCCGGCCAGATCGTCAGCGGAACCGCACGAGCAGGAGGAATTGTCGAGATCGCCTATTGATCAGAAGGTCTTTCGTCCCCGGCTGACAGATCCACTGGAAATAGTGCTAAAGTTTCCTCTCCGGCTGTCGATAAGAGGCGTAAGCAAAGGAACTTTTGGGGCATCGCCATGAAGATTGAAAATTCCGCAAAACTCACCAACACCTCGATCGTCAAAGAAAGCCGCAGCACAGCCGCCAAACCGGCCTCCAGGAATTCTGACGATGTTCGGTTGAGCAGTGTCGCATCGCAACTCGCGGCAGCGGAAAGCGAAGCACCTTTTGATGCTGGACGTGTCGCCGAAATCAAACAGGCGATCGCAGAAGGCAGGTTCTCTATCAATCCAAGCGCCATCGCGGACCGGCTGATTACCTCAGCCAAAGAGCTGGTTGGATCCCAAAGCGACGCCTGATTCCTTCTCGCATGCCCACAGTCGAAGACGAGTTGCGTGACATCATTACGGCAGAGGCGGGGCTGATTGCTCGTTTCGTCGAATTGCTGGAGACGGAGCAATCTTCACTTACTCAGGGAAATATCGACACCCTCGCCCGAATAGCCGCGGAAAAGGAACCCTTAGCGGCCAACCTGCAGCGCCTTGGCCTCCAACGCAATGAAAATCTCGCCGCGTTGAACCTGCCCGCTAACGGCCAGGGCATGACTGAGTGGACAACCAACAACCCAGATGCATTATCGACCTGGGAAAAAACGCTGGCATTGGCCGCCCGCGCGCGGGATCTGAACCGATTGAATGGCGAATTGATACAGATGCGCCTGCAGTACAACAGCAGGATTCTTGAAATCCTGCAACGCAACACCGTCGCCCTCGATCTCTATGGCCCTGACGGAAAAGCGTCCGGAGCGGGCGAACAACGGATAAACGACGCCGTATAGTCCTGTTTCGCTCGTTAGCTGGCTATTATTGCTGTTCCTGCGCCGAATCCGCCGACTTTTCCTCCAGCGCAACTTCTTTGCCTTTTTCTGGCCCTGTCGAATCGATCAGAATCGTGACCCGCCGATTGCGTGCTCGTCCATCGGCGAGAAGATTCGGCTCGACTGGCCGCGTATCGGCGTAACCAATAGCCGTTAGCCGATCAGCCGCCACTCCTGAGTCGGAAAACAGCCTGAGCACGGTCGTCGCACGTACGGCGGAAAGCTCCCAATTGGAAGGAAACTGGGGCGTATTGATGGGCACGTTGTCCGTGTGACCCTCGATGGTGATCGGGAAGTCGGTTGGCGCCAGAACCTGCGCGATGGCCCGCATCGCCTTGGCGGACAGCGGATGCAAGACGGCCTGCCCCGGAGAGAACAGGATGCTGTCGTTAATCTCCACGGTCACCCCGCGACTCGTCTCGATCACACGCACCTTTCCCTGTTCGATAAGCGGAGCCATGACATCAAGAATTTCCTTGGCCACGTTACGCATCTTTTCCCGGCGCTTCGATTTTTCTTCTGCCTGACGAATGGCTGTCTGTGGCTGTTTCTGTGCCAAAGCAATCGGTGGCTGCAGGATATTCGGCATCTGTGTCGCGCTATTCGCCTGAATATTGCGGAAAGCACTCATCATCGAATCGCTGAGAATCCTGTATTTACCCTCGTTTACCGACGAGAGGGCATACATCACCACGAAGAAGGCGAATAGCAGCGTGATGAAATCCGCGTACGAGACCAGCCAGCGCTCGTGGTTGTCATGTTCATCCTCGTGTTTCCGACGTCGTGCCATAATTCAGGAAACGTACCCCTGCAAACGGCTCTCTATGATGCGCGGATTGTCGCCATTGGCGATCCCCACCAATCCGTCGACGATCATCTCGCGATGCATGACGAGACGCCCGATATGCGCCTTGAGCTTGTTCGACATTGGCAGGAAAACAAGATTCGCCAAACCAACCCCGTAAATCGTCGCAACGAACGCCACCGCTATTCCAGCCCCCAGTTTCGACGGATCGGACAAATTCTCCATCACGTGAATTAGCCCGAGCACCGCCCCGAGAATGCCAATAGTCGGCGAATAGCCCCCTGCAGCCTCCCAGATCTTAGCGCCCATGCGGAGCTGCTGCTCATACGTGTTGATCTCTACTTCGAGTACTTCGCGCAATCGCTCCGGTTCAGCGCCATCAACCAGCAATTGCAGCCCTTTACGGGAAAAACCATCTTTTATTTGCGACATCGCATTTTCCAACGCCAGCAACCCCTCCCGACGGGACAACTGGCTCCACGCGGTGATCTGCTTGATTTGCTGCTGATAATCGACCACAGGAGGGAGCCAGACCCAGCGCGTCATACGAATGCCGCGAACGAAGGTTGCATAGGGACTTTGCAGCATGACCGCACCCATCGTGCCACCGAGGACGATCAACAGCGCCGTCGGCTGAGCCAGCGAACCGACATGCCCACCTTCGAGGATCTGCCCGCCGATAATCGCCACGATTCCGATCACCAGGCCAAGTACGCTGATCTTATCCATTCTTCCTGGCTTTCTTCTTGACGCCCGATTCTCCGAAAACCCTGGCGCGCAGACGCGCAACTGCCTGTGTATGCAACTGGCAAACGCGCGACTCCGTTACCCCCATTACTTCGCCAATCTCACGCAAGTTGAGATCCTGTTCGTAATACAGAGACATCATCAACTTTTCACGTTCGGGAAGCAACTCGATCCCCTGAACGAGCAAGCGCTTGAAATTCTCGTCCTCCAGGATTGCCAGCGGGTCTCCCGAGGTATCGGACAAGTGTCTTTCGAGGTAATCGTCGTCGCTCTCATCCACCAAGTCTTCCAGCGAAATCAACTGATGCCCGCGAGCATCCTGCAGCATTTTCTGATACTCCGCGAGCGACACACCAAGCGATCGGGCCAATTCGTTCTCTGAAGGCGGGCGACCATGCTCCTGTTCCAGTTGCGCAATCGCCTTTTCTATCTGCCTGAAATCGCGACGCAAGCTGCGGGGTAGCCAGTCGTTTTCCCGCAAGCCGTCAAGCATGGCACCACGCACCCGTTGCGCAGCGTAGGTTTCAAATTGCGCGCCCATACCAGCCTCGAACCGGTCGATAGCATCAAGCAGGCCGATCATGCCGTTCTGCACAAGATCCTCGACCTGAACGCTCGACGGAAGGCGAGACATCAAGTGGTGGGCGATGCGCTTGACGAGCGGAGCGAACTGCTGAACCAGCTGGTCCTTGTTAATCTGACCGGCAGCGTTGTACATAGAGCGAAGAGATCAAGCGTAAATGGCGACGGGATCAATTTTCTGGCTCAAGTGTAACAGTTGCTCTAGAAACTGTTCGAGTCCTCCGTCGTTCTGATCGGGGCTTTGCCATTCAAGAAGCTCGCCCGCCAACCGACGACACGCCTTCGCCGCGGCGGTATCCGGATACAGACTTTCCAACGGCTGACTCATCACTGTGGCCCGCTGCACTCGCTCATCGAGAGGCACACCGCCTGCGTATTCGAGCCGGGCGAAGCGTCGGCTGTGGGCGACCCGCGCGATGTTGCCAAAGACCGCGCGTGCCTCCACCGCGCTGCGGGCGCCATTGACCAGAATTCGATAATCTCTCCGAGCGTAGCCCAGACTCACTTTCTTGATCAGCGCATACGCCTCGGTGATCGACGCAGGCGTCGGCGACATGACGATAATGGCCTGCTGAGCAGCCAGGCCAAACGGTGAAAACCCAAGCGGATGGTCCAGCGACGCGTTCACCAGGATTACATCAGCTGGATCTTCGAGCGCAGAAAATCCCTGCATCAAGGCGCTGCGCTGCCTCGTACCCAACTTACCAAGATGCCCGACAGCCGCGGCGACGGGCAACACTCGCACTCCCGGATGAACATTGATCAACACATCGGAGAGCGGCACTCCGTGCTCTATGACATGCAACAGGTCATGGCTGATTTGTCCGCCAAAACGCGCGGCGACGCCCCCGCACGCTCCTTCGTCGAACACGAGAACATTCTTGCCTCGCCGCGCGAGACATGCAGCGAGGTTTGCGACCAGCGTGCTCTTTCCGACACCAGCACTCCCCGCTGCGAATGCAACAACCCGCAATTGCTCACGGGCGAAAAGACGTCGCAGACCTGCGGCCTGATCTGTGTAGAGTTCAGCCACGACGCCCGCCCACCGCCATAATTTCCTTGGCGCTGGCCATCATCAGCCCCGATTCGAGGCCATCGAACCGATGGGGAGAAGACTGCGGCAGATCCTTGAACGCCCGGTGCAACAGATAAACGCGATTCGGCAAATGCAGATCTTCCGGCACGCGCTGCCCATTCGAAACGTAGTGCAGCGGCAGGCGGTGGCGGATAATGACGTCGAGCGCCGTTGCCAAGCCGGCCGCTTCATCCACCTTGCTCAGTATGCAACCCGCCAGATCCGGACCGCTGTAGGCTCTAACCACGTCGTCGAGTGTATCGCCACGCCCGGTCGCAGACAGCAGCAACAGGCGCTTGACGCCACTATGCCCGAACATTGCCACCTGCTCCTCAACCAGCCTGTCCCGCTGGCTCATCCCCATGGTATCGATCAATACCATGTGCTTGTGCTGCAGGTCGGACAAGGTCTGCCGCAACTCCTCAGCGTCCCTCACCATATACACGGAAACACCAAGGATGCGACCGTAGATCCTCAGTTGCTCGTGCGCACCGATCCGGTAACCGTCGGTCGTGATCAGTGCCACCTTGCTGGCACCGTGGCGCAGGACGCAACGTGCGGCTAGCTTTGCCGTTGTTGTGGTCTTGCCAACGCCGGTCGGCCCGACCAGTGCGTAGACACCGCCGCGATCGATAATGTCGCTCTCCGTCCCGATCGTACACAGCGAACGGTCGGCTGCCGCCTTGACCCAGGCCAGCGCTTGCGTAGCAGCCAGATCGCGCGGCAATTCCGCCAGGAGATCGCGCGCCAGTCGAGGTGAGAAACCCGCATCGAGCATCTGGCGCAGAACTTCCGTTTTAACAGGTTCCGAACGCGTGCTCTCACCCCAGGCGAAGCCTGCCAGATGCTGTTCGACGATGCGCCGCAACGAACGAATCTCGTCCATTACCTCGGAGGGGATGATTTCTGCCTGCTTTGAGGCCACGCCTGCAACGTCCTGGCCTGCCGGCCGATCAATGCGCGGCATAGGCCTTGAGGCAAGCTGTGGAATTTCCGTGGGCGCCAACTTTGGCCCGGCCGCAGGCTGCTGCGAACGAGCCCCCGCAGTCAGGTTTACGGTGTAATCCTCATCACGGCGGTGCCTCGTCTCAACACTCGGTTGCTGGACGATCATATCCATGTCGCCTGACGCCACGGCCATAATTTCGACACCACCAGGAACCGCCCGGTTAGACAGGATGATGGCATCCGGCCCAAGGAGTTCCTTGACCTTGCGCAACGCATCCCGCGCCGTTGAAGCGACAAATTTCCTGACGTTCATGCTTTACCCCCAATGATCGAGGTGACCTTGATTATTTTGTTTTCCGGCACTTCCGCATGGGCCAGCACCTTCAGTTGAGAAATTCCCCGTCGCAGGAAGCGCGACAGGAGCGGACGAAGATTGCCTGACACCAAAAGAACGGCGGGAAGACCTAACGCTTCCTGACGCTGCGTGGCGGCCGCTGTTTCCCGAATCAGCGTATCGGCGAGGCCGGGTTCGATACTGGCTCCCTCGCTACCGCCTGCCATGGCTTGGTTCAATATCCTTTCAAGTTGCGGATCAAGCGACATCACCTGGATTTCACCGCCGCTAGGATAGAGCTGCTGGACAATCGAACGGCCTAGCGCGACACGCACCTGCGCTGTCAATGCTTCGCCGTCCTGGGTACGGGGAGCTGTCTCGGCAAGCGTCTCGATGATGGTGCGCATGTCCCGGATATGCACCCCCTCGTCCAGAAGGTTCTGCAGCACCTTCTGGAGCACCCCGAGTTGCAACACCTTGGGCACGAGATCCTCGACCAGCTTCGGCATTTCCTTAGACAAATGGTCAAGCAGCGCCTGCGCTTCCTGGCGGCCCAGCAACTCGGCTGCGTGCGACAGAATAAGATGGTTGAGGTGGGTAGCGACCACGGTGCTCGCGTCGACCACGGTATAGCCGAAAGCCTGCGCCTGATCGCGCAACGCATTGTCGATCCAGATCGCCGGCAGACCAAAGGCTGGATCCTTCGTCGCCGTTCCGGCAAGTTGTCCAACGACGCGGCCGGGATTAATGGCCAGCAGGTTGCCGGGGAAAGCTTCTCCCTGACCGATTTCAACGCCCTTGAGTAAGATTCGGTAGGCGTTCGGCTTCAGTTCGAGGTTATCCCGGATATGCACGGGAGAGACGAGATAGCCGACTTCCTGCGCGAATTTTTTCCTGATCCCGCGTATCCGCCGCAACAACTCCCCGTCCTGAGCTTTATCGACCAGAGGAATCAAGCGATAGCCAACCTCCAGACCAAGCACGTCAAGTGGTGCCACGTCAGCCCAGCTGGCTTCCTGCGATTCTGCCGTCGCAACCGGGGGAGCCGCCTTCACTGGCACCGGCTTTTCCTGCTCCTGACGACGAGACATTTCCCAAGCCAGTGCACCAAGCGCTGTCGCCAGCAGCAGAAAAACGAAATTGGGCATGCCCGGAATCAACCCCAATAGTCCGATAATCGCCGCCGACAGTGCAATCACCCGCGGGTTGTTGAACAACTGCCCGAGAAACTGCTGGGAAAGATCTTGCGTATCGCCAACACGGGTAACGACCATGCCTGCGGCGATGGAGATAATCAACGCGGGGATCTGGGCAACCAACCCGTCCCCCACTGTCAGCAGGGTATAGGTCTTTGCTGCCGTCCCCAAGTCTAGATTGTGTTGCAACATGCCGACGAACAGCCCGCCGACAACGTTGATCAGCATGATCAAAATCCCGGCGACAGCATCGCCACGAACGAATTTCGACGCACCGTCCATCGATCCGAAGAAATCGGCCTCCTCGGCAATCGTCGCACGTCGTCTGCGCGCCTCGTCCTCGCCGATCAGACCGGCATTCAAATCGGCATCGATCGCCATCTGCTTACCCGGCATGGCGTCAAGGGTAAACCGAGCGGCAACTTCGGCAACCCGGCCAGCGCCTTTGGTGATTACCACGAAGTTGATAATCACCAGAATGGCAAACACAACGATACCAACCGCATAGTTTCCGCCAACCAAGAAATGGCCGAAAGCATCGATCACTTGCCCCGCCGCCCCCTGCCCCGTATGCCCTTCCAGCAGCACAACGCGTGTTGAAGCGACGTTCAGAGACAGGCGAAGAAGGGTGGTAATCAGAAGAACGGTAGGAAACACCGAGAAATCAAGGGGTTTCAGTACATTGATCGCAACGAGCATCACAATGATCGAGATCGCGATATTAAATGTGAAAAACAGGTCGAGCATGAAGGGCGGCAGAGGCAACACCATCATCGCCAGCACCAGCATGATCAGCAACGGTCCGGCCAGCTGCTGCAAGCCGACACGGCCGATAAAGCTCTGCAGGGTCATGCTCGAGCTAGCCATTGACGGCCTCCGCGACCATCAGCTCATCCGGCACCGGAATCGCACGCGGAGGAACCGGATAATTGCCACCCTGCTCCCGCCAACGAGCCAACTGATAGATGTAGGCCAGCACCTCCGCCACAGCGGAATAGAGCGCTGAAGGTATTTCCTGATCCAGTTCCGCGTGCCGGTAAAGCGACCTGGCCAACGGCGGAGCTTCGAGCAATGGGACCCCATTCTCGGCACCAATCGCGCGGATCTTCAGTGCAATTTCGCCCATTCCTTTCGCAATCACCTTAGGCGCGCCCATTCCATTTTTGTAGGCAAGCGCCACTGCAAAATGGGTCGGGTTGGTGACGATTACATCCGCCGAGGGGACGGCACTCATCATTCGCCGGCGTGCTGCCTCACGCTGCATACTCCTGATCCGCCCCTTGACCTCGGGATTCCCTTCCATTTCCTTGCTTTCTCGACGCACCTCTTCTTTGCTCATTTTCAGCTTGTTGTGGTACTGCCAAAGCTGGAACGGAACATCAAGGGCAACGATCAGCAGCATCGAAACAACAATCATGAGAAAGCTGAAATTGATCAAATGCCCAGCGGTAGCGAGACCTGCATCGATCGTTTGAGTAAGGAGGGAAACAATGTCGCCGCGCTCGGCCCACAACACCCTGGCTGCAACGCCGCCGATCAGCGTCGCCTTGGCAATGCCCTTGACCAGTTCGAGCACACCGGACCACGAGATGATTCGTGTCATGCCTTTGAGCGGATCGAGCCGCCCAAGATCGGGCGCCATTGCCTTGAACGAGACATTCCAGCTTCCGAGGAAGAACGGCGCAATCAGCGCCGCCGCAACCAGCGCCAGGACAAAGGGCGCAAAGGTAAGCAACGCATCCAGAGCTACCTCACCAAACCGCGCCACCATGATCTGCGGATCGCGCAGCACCTCTCCGTCGAACATCAGGCCTTGCGACACAATGGTCGATGTGCGATGCATCATCCATCCTCCGACCATCCAGAAAAAACCTGCGGCAACCATCAGAATCAGAAATGCACCAACCTCGCGCGAACGCGGAACTTGCCCCTCCTCACGCGCCTGCGCCAGACGCCGTGACGAGGCGGGCTCTGTTCGCTCAAGATCGCTTTCTTCGGCCATCTTCCGGTTCCAAAAATCCAGAGCTAATTATATAAAAAAACTTTAAAAAATAAAGATATATGTCGCTTTATTTACACCAATTCTCGAAAAAATGAATACCGCCACCG
Source organism: Propionivibrio sp. (assembly GCA_003249625.1). Next base: position 13,213 of record QKII01000034.1, read on the forward strand.
TTTGTCGTTCCAAAAAAAACTGGGGGCCGAAGCCCCCAGTGAAAGAACAAATAACTAATTACTATCAAATAGATAGCTCAATAGAGCGCGCATTCCTGACACCAAGCTCACGATCGATATGCGCATTAAGATCCGCCAACAACTCCTTCATATCGAGGATCAGGACAATCTGCCCGTTCGACAGCGTGGTTACGCCCGCCACGCCACGCGGACGGAAATCGTCGAGCGACTTGATCACCGCATCGTCGCGCCCTGCAAAACTGTCGACCGAAAGGATGAAGCTCCGTTCTGCTGCCTGCATCAGCACGCCATATTCCGGAGGTTGCACCTGCGGCCAACCAAGCAGGCGCGAAAGAGCCACGACAGGCAAAACCTCGCCTCGGACAACTAGCGTCTCCTTGCCACCGACTTCTTGCATCTTGTCCTTTTCGATCGGCAAGATCTCGCGCACCATCGAAAGCGGCAAAGCAAACGGTTGATCTCCGAGCAAGACCAAAAGCACCGGCAGAATCGCAAGAGTCAGCGGAAGAGAAATGAGGAACACGGTTCCTTTGCCTAGCTCCGAACGGATTTCAACCGATCCGTTGAGCTTCTGGATGTTCGTTTTTACGACATCCATGCCGACCCCGCGCCCTGACACTGCAGACGCCTGTGTCATCGTCGAGAAGCCAGGCAGGAAGATCAGGTTAAGACTTTGCCGGTCATCGAGCGTATTCGCCTCCTCCTCCTTGATCAGGCCTTTTTCGACGGCCTTGGCGCGGATTCTTTCCGGGCTCATCCCACGACCATCATCTGCAATGATCAGAACGATATGATCGCCTTCCTGACGTGCTTCCAGGCGCACCACACTCTTGGTCGGTTTCCCAGCGGCCAATCGCTCTTCCTGAGACTCAACGCCATGATCAACCGCATTGCGCACAAGATGCACCAAAGGATCTGCAAGATCCTCGATCATGGTCTTGTCGACTTCAGTCTCCTCCCCAACCAGCGCTAGCTCAACATCTTTACCCAACTGTCGTGCCAGATCTCGCGCAATACGGGGATACTTCTGGAACAGTCGCCCAATCGGCTGCATCCGCGTTTTCATTACGGAATTCTGCAGATCCGAAACAAGCAGATCGAGCTGGCTCACCGCTTGGTCGAGAGCGTGCAGTGTCTCTGAATCATTGCGCCCAGCGAGAATATCCGCCCGCAAACTGGTCAGTCGATTCTTCGTCAGACCGATTTCGCCGGACAGATTGAGCACCTGATCGAGACGCGCTGTGTCGACACGGATTGTCGATTCGCGAGTCGCGATTTTTTCGTCGGAACGCCTGCCTCCCGTCGCGCCAGAGCCGGCAAGCGCCGGCTTGTCGGTCGAGCGCCGCCCCTCAGGAGGAAAATGCGGCATCACCTCTGGAGCAGCAACAACAGCACCAGCTTGCTTCAGATCGGGCGATGCCCCGGCGGGAATAACGCTAGGCTCTTTCTGCTCCGCCCCCGTTACCGCGGCATGAAGCGCTTGCCAGTCGGGTTCCCCATCATCCCCGCTGACCTCTCCCGACGACGGCTCCGCATTGGCTTCCGATGCAGGCGCCGACGTAGCAACCGAGCCCGCCTCCTGAGCGGCCGGCTCCATTTCGTGTAGTGCGACTCGAAGAGCCTGAATCACATCGGCCGGAGCAGGCTTCGGCTGCACAGACTGCCCCAATTCGCCAAACATGCATCTGACCCCTTGCGTAGCAGCCATGATGATGTCGAGCAGTTCCGGCGTCAGCGTCATTTCGCCGTTTCTAAGCTTGTCAAAGAGATTCTCGGTCAAATGACAAAGAGTTACCAACTCTGTGGCATTAAGAAATCCCGCCCCCCCCTTGATCGTGTGAAACCCTCTGAAGATATCGTTTAACAAGGACCGATCTTCAGGATCCCGCTCCAGTTCGACGAGTCTGTTATCCACATCTGAAAGCAGATCACTCGCCTCCTGCAAAAAGTCCTGTAGCAGGTCTTCCATTCCGGAAAAGTCACTCATATCGAACCTCCTAGAACCCCAGGCTATCCAGCAAATCGTCGACCTGCTGCTGGCTAACAACAAACGCCCTTCGGCGTTCACTACAGGCCCATTGAGAAGCGACGTTACGGATTCTGTGCGTTTCTCTCCCGGGATTGTCTCAATAAGGATACCCATCAGCTGCGACTCCAGTTGCTGAGCAAGCGCCACGACCTTTTTTATGACTTGCCCGGTCAGATCCTGGAAATCCTGCGCCATCATGATTTCCATCAACTGCTCCTTGGTCGCCGCCGTTCTCTGCGGAACGGCATTCTTCAGAAAACTCCGTGTTTCCGCGGCCAGCAGTTTGAAATCCTCAACTCCCATTTGCTTGGCGTACAGTGCATCCCACTTCGCAGTCAACAACGCAGCCCCCTCCTCCAATTCTTCTTGAATGGGAGTCGCGACATCGGTCGCATTCAGCACCTTGCACGCGGCTTGCTCGGTAAGATTTGCGATATAGGTGAGACGGTCTTTTGCATCGGGAAGCGCGTTGACCGTTTGCTCGATCAACTTGTCGTACCCCAGCGCACCGAGCGTATCGTGCAATTGCCTCGCCATTTGCCCGACCTGGGTAAATACCTTCTTCTGCGACGGCCAATCCTCAGCCACAGCCCCCTCTTCGCTGGCGACCGCGCCCCCACTCGTAGCGCTCTTCGATACGATGGAGTCGAAAAGGTCCTGCAGTTCCTTGGAATCGTCCGTTAGATTGTTACCTTCCCGCGCCTGCTGCATCAGAGATGGTTTTTTCTCGGCACTTGGAGGCGTAGACGAAGGAGCGACCCCACTGGCAATACTGTCAAATAGAGCTTCGAGTTCGCTCGAATCACCGGAAGCGTTCGCGTCGCTCATATCAGCCTCCCATCTTGTCGAAGATCTTCTGCAACTTCTCCGACAATGTCGCCGCCGTAAACGGCTTGACGATATAACCGCTTGCCCCCGCCTGTGCTGCCGCGATGATGTTCTCTTTCTTGGCCTCGGCGGTAATCATCAGGACCGGCAGATGCGCCAATGATGGGGTAGCACGGATAGACTGGAGCAACTGCAATCCGTCCATATTGGGCATATTCCAGTCGGTAACCACGAACTCAAAACCACCGGCTTGAAGCTTCTGCAACGCAATGGCGCCATCCTCCGCCTCATCCACGTTGGCAAAGCCCAATTCCTTGAGGAGATTTCTGACGATTCGCCGCATCGTCGAAAAATCGTCAACCACAAGAATTCTCATTTTTGGATCAGCCATTCCTCGTTCACTCCTAGTGTTTTCTTACCGCTCAAGTATTGGACGCAGGGTATCAGCCAACACCTCGGCATCAAATTTTGCGACATAGGCGTCTACCCCGACCGCCTGCCCCATGGCCCGGTTAGCTTCCGACGAAAGCGAAGAATGCATGACAACCGGAATGCCATCGAAGCGCGAATCCGCCTTGATGTTTTTCGTCAACACATAACCATCCATCTCAGGCATTTCGGCATCAACAAGGATCAAGCGCACGTCATCACGCAAGCTTCCCCCAGTCTGTTGCGAATGCGCCGCCAACCCCTGCAGACGCGTCCAGGCCTCTGCGCCATTCGTTGCATGCTTGTGCTTGACCTTTAACCGATCGAGCACCTCTGTAATTTTCTTTCTCGCTACAACCGAGTCATCGGCAAAGAAGACACCGACCTCTTCCGAAACCTGCGCAGGCGGCACATCGACGATAATGGCTTCGCCAAACGCGTTAGCCAGAATCTGCTCGACGTCCAGAATGGAAACCAAGGTCCCGTTATCCAACTCAGTAATCGCGGTAATCAGCCCCTGGTTCGACGAGAGGACACTCTCCGGCGCCCTGACCTTTTCCCAATCGACGCGGATAATCCGGTCGACCTCATGAACAAGGAATCCCAGCGTTCGTTTCGAGTACTCGGCAACCATCATGGTCTTGCCACGCTCCACGGACTGCCCGCCGGTATCAAGAAAACTGACCAGCGAAATGACCGGAATCACATTCCCGCGTAGCGACACCAGGCCCTCGACGCCCTTAGGCATATTCGGCGTTTTGGTGATATGTGGCGTCCGCCCAACCTCGCGCACCTTAAACACGTTAATTCCGAAGGTCTCGCGCGTTCCGAGCGAAAACAGCAGGATTTCCATTTTGTTGGATCCCGCCAGCCGGGTTCTCGCATCAACGCTATCGAGCAGATTTTTCTTTTCTACCAAATCCATTGCCATCGCCGTACTCCACCTTTAATGCGTCAGCCATTAACCCGAGCAACCGGAGACGTGCCAAGCAAACGTCGCGTCAACACTTCCGAAAGCTTTTGCGGCTCGAACTTGGGCACATACTCGTCAACACCGACGGATTTCCCTAATTGCTGATTGGACATGCCCGACAATGAGGAATGCATGATGACTGGCACGCCGGCAAAACGCGGATCCGTCTTGACCTTCTTGGTCAGAATGTACCCATCCATTTCCGGCATTTCGACGTCGGTCAATATCAGGCTAACAAGATCAGAGACATGTTGCCCAGAAGCCTCTGCATAGGCGGCAATTCGTTCAAGTTCCTCCCAGGCCGATCGACCATTGATCGTCTCCACATACTTGACGTTCATTGCCTCAAGCGTTCGTATGATCTGGCGACGAGCGACAACGGAGTCGTCCGCAAAAAACACGGTCAAATCGGGATTGGTGATGGGTTTGATATTGCGGTAAACCACCTCGTCGTCGTACTTCGTCGTCTCCGAAAGCACCTTTTCCACGTCCATCATCATTACCAGACGTCCATCGGGCAATTCGGTTACTGCGGTGACCAACCCGCCAAGCTCCGCCGTCAGCATGTCCGGCGGCACTTTCATCTGGCTCCAGTCGAGTCGCAGGATGGTATCCACCGCTTCAACCAGGAAACCCTGCGTATGTCCGGCATACTCGGTCACGATCATGATCGAACGAGGCGAATCGGAGGAAACACCCGCATAGCGTGCCAAATCGACAACTGGAACAAGCGCCCCACGCAAACTCACCATCCCCTCAACGGACGACGGCATTTCCGGCGCGGCGGTAATGGGGGGCGTCCGCATGACCTCGCGCACCTTGAAGACGTTGATGCCGAATGTCTCACGACGCCCGGTAACGGAATGCGTTCCGAGCGTAAATAACAAGATTTCCAACTTGTTGGTACCGGCAAGCTTGGTGCGCGCATCAATACTCTTGAGTAACTCTGACATGCTTGATCACCTTTTTCTGGGCAAATAGCCTTGTAACATCGTAAGTGCATCTTAATCGAACGATCTGCATTTCACCACAACCGACCAGGAAACAATACGGTACGAACCCTCACCAACACAATGACTCAGGCAAATTGCGAAAGCGTCATTGTTCAGCAAGTACGCTCGAAAGAATGACCGGAACGGCTAAACAGCTCTTCCAAGAACCGCCAACACCTTTTGCGCCAACCCGCCAAGACTTACAGTTTCCTCGACCGCGCCAATCAACGCTGCCTCGCGAGGCATGCCATAAACCACACAACTTGCCTCGTCCTGACCGAAGGTTCTTGCCCCTGCCTGGCGCATTCGCAACAAACCATTCGCACCGTCTTTGCCCATGCCCGTCAGGATCACACCGATCGCGTTCCGCCCAACGACCTCGGCAGCCGAGTCGAACAGGACATCCACCGAGGGACGGTGTCGATTGACCGGCGAGGTCTTTAGCAACTCGATCATGTATGCCCCGCCCATCCTCCGGATGGACATGTGGGAATGGCCGGGCGACACATAGACGGTCCCGGGCGCAAGAATTTCGCCGCCCTGCGCCTCGATGACCTTCGGCTTGCAGAGACCATTCAGCCTCGCCGCGAACGATCCGGTAAACGTTTCGGGCATGTGCTGAACGATCAGAATCGGCGGACAGTCAGCAGGAATGCCGAGCAGGAAGGTTTTGACTGCCTCCGTCCCGCCGGTCGATGCCCCAACGAAAATCACCCGTCCCACCCCGGGCAGCGGCTTTATTGCGGCGCCTTGCACACTAGACTGCCGATCCATATCAACGCGTCCGTCCAGCCAATTCGTAAACGGTCTTTCCCTGGGAACGGAACACATCTGCCGCGTGCAGAAAACTCTCCGAATGTCCGGCAAAAAGGAGGCCTCCACCATCCATCAGCGGGGCAAAACGCTTGAGAATCTTGTATTGAGTCGGCTTGTCGAAATAAATCATGACGTTCCGGCAGAAAAGAGCATCCAGCGGGCCGCGTACACTCCAATTTGGCTCAAGAAGATTGATGCGCTGAAATGTCACCAACCGCCGCAATTCCGGGCGAACGGTATAGGTTCCTTCCTGTCCTGGCCCACCTTTCAGGAAAAACCGGTTCAGCCGCTCGGGCGAGAGACGCTCGATACGATCACGCGCATATTGACCTTTTGCGGCGGTCGCCAAAACACTGGTATCCAGATCCGTCGCGACAATTGACACCGGAACGTTGAAACTGTTGAACGTTTCCACGACGGTCATGGCGATGCTGTACGGCTCTTCGCCGGTCGACGAGGCGCAGCACCAGATTTTGATCGATGGGCGCCCCTGCAGTTTTTTCAAATGCTCGCCCAGTATCGGAAAGTGATGCGGCTCGCGAAAGAACGACGTCAGATTGGTCGTCAGCGAATTGACGAATTTCTCCCACTCCGCCTTGTCACCGCGCTCCAATAGCGCAAGATACTCGCCGAAGGTTCGCAGGCGTGTCTCGCGCAATCGCCGGGCCAGACGGCTATAGACCATGTCCTGCTTGGCAGCGGAAAGGGCGATTCCGGCATGCTCGTAAATCAGCTTGCGCACCCGTTCAAAGTCCGCATGGGTAAAGACGAACTCACGTTCGCTGCTCTCACGGCTCGGCAACTCTTTCCCTGGCCAGGAACTATTATTGATCACGCCTGATTCCCCCGTACTTTGCAACCACACAGCCTTCGGCAAAAGCGATCAAGGCAATGCGTCAATTTTTCGTTCCCGATGCCACAGGTTCAGGTGGTGCGAGCGCCGCAGCCTCTTCACTGCCATCGACGGTCACCGTGGCATTGCCATCCTCCAGCAACATCGCTTCCTCTGTACGCTTGTTCAACACGACGATATTGATACGCCGATTCGAAGGACTCAGCGGATCGTTCTTGTCGAACAACACCGTCGACGAGGAGCCGACGACACGCAGGACCTTGTTTTCATCCATCCCGCCAGCGATCATTTCCCGGCGCGAGGCGTTAGCACGGTTCGCAGACAATTCCCAATTGGAAAATCCTTTCTCCCCACCGCTAAACTGCGCAGCGTCGGTATGCCCGGAAATGCTTACCTTGTTGGGGACAGCATTCAGCGCCTTGCCAATTTCCTTCAGGACCACCTTTGAATACGGATTCAATTCAGCGCTACTGGAATCGAACATCGGACGATTTTTCTCATCGATGATCTGGATCCGCAACCCTTCCGTTGTCACGTCCATAAGCAACTGATTCTTGAACTGCCGCAAGGTCACGTTGCGCTCGATGAGACTTTCCAGATTGCCTTTCAGTTCAGAGAGTGACATCCGCTCACGTCGCTCGAACTCCTTGCGCAAATCCTCGGTACGCGCATCGCGAGTGGATGGCCTCGCATTCTTCTGAGCCGGCGTATCTCCTCTCCTCACCTGCCCGGAAGTGCGCGTAATGTCCTCCCCCCCGCCTTTGAGGATGCTCGTTGCGTCACCAGCACCGGAACCGCCCGACAGACTGACCTTGAGCGGATTCTGGAAAAAATCGGCAATGCCTTTAAGGTCACCGCCGGCAGTCGACCCCAGCAGCCACATCAGGAGGAAGAAGGCCATCATCGCCGTCACGAAGTCGGCATAGGCAATCTTCCACGCCCCGCCATGATGCCCACCACCGCCTTTCTTGATGCGCTTGATGACGATAGGGCGTAGATCCTCGCTCATTCAAAATCCTCGATCTGCAGTCCCGGACTACTTGCCCTTGCGTGCCTTGAGTTCTTCTTCAAGTTCGACGAACGTCGGCCGGTCGGAAGTAAAAAGCACCTTGCGACCGAATTCGACCGCGACCTGTGGCGCGTACCCGGACATCGATGCCAGCAACACGACCTTGATCACCTGATAGATTTTCGAACCCTCGTGTGCCTTTTGTTCCAACAATGACGCGACAGGCTGAACGAATCCATAAGAAAGAAGAATACCCAGGAACGTCCCAACCAACGCCCCTCCGATCATTTTCCCGAGCACGGCGGGAGGCTCTCCCACCGAACCCATGACGTTGACCACCCCCATCACGGCCACAACGATACCAAAGGCAGGCGTGGCGTCACCGGTTTTGGCCATCGCGTGCCCCGGCACCTCAACCTCATGGTGATGGGTCTCGATCTCCATGTCCATCAGATTCTCGATTTCCAGTGCGTTCAGGTTCCCGCCAACCATCATGCGCAGATAATCCGTAATGAACTCCATGACGTGATGATCATGCGAAATTGACGGGTATTTGCTGAAGATCGGGCTGTCATGCGGATTCTCGACGTCGTTCTCGATCGACATCAAGCCTTCCTTGCGCACCTTGGCAAGCACCTCGAAAAGCATGGCCAGCAGATCGACATACGCAGCCCGGTTGAATTTTGCACCTTTGAATAGGCTAGGGAGCGCGGCTATTGTCGCCTTCATGACCTTGATATCGTTCCCGGCCACGAACCCGCCGATCGTCAAGCCGACGATCGCCAGATATTCCATGGGCACCCACAACGCGGCCAGGCTTCCGTGAACCGAGTACGTTCCGACCGATGCGGCCAGAATGATGACGTAGCCAACGATAAGAAACATTCAAACCCTCCGAATCAGGCCTAGAGCCTCCGCACAGCGGAGGATCACGATTGCCGGCGGTATTGTAACGGGATGCCTCTCGCGGGGAAATAAAAGAAGCCCTGTTTCATTGCCATGGGAAACGACAGAGGGCCGATTTGCGACGAATCCGCTAGAATCGGCCAACAATGTTGAGGCGTTGAAGCATGAATTACTGTACCCAGTGCGGAGCAAAGGTCGAACTACGTATCCCTGAAGGCGACACCCACCTTCGGCACGTCTGCGGCAAGTGCGGGGAAATTCATTATCTGAACCCGAAGCTCGTTATCGGCTGCATCGCCGAATGGAATGGCGACATCTTGCTTTGCCGACGAGCCATCGAGCCACGCCATGGTTTCTGGACACTTCCTGCCGGCTTCATGGAAAACGGCGAATCGACAATCGAGGCGGCCTCGCGAGAAACCAGGGAAGAAGCTTGCGCCCAAGTGATGATCGAAGGGCTTTTCGCCCTGGTCAACATTCCGCACATCAGTCAGGTGCATCTGTTTTATCGGGCGAAATTACTCGACAAAGAATTCGGTGCCGGCGAAGAAAGCCTGGAAACGGCGCTATTCAGCGAGGAGGCCATCCCTTGGGATGACCTCGCTTTCCGCAGTGTTGCTTTGTGCTTAAGAGCTTACTTCGATGACCGCCGCAAAGGTCACTTCCAGTTTCACGAGAATTCGCTACTCCCCCCGTAACCGGCAACTACACACGCAACCCAGAATGCCAGTCACTCACAAAAACCGGAAGAAGGTCATCGACCCAGCGGCTATACCGTTGCACGGCCCCCTCCTGCGTGGCGCTCGCCGACCACGGGTCGCGCTGATTGGCCGACACGGCGCGGGCAAGAGCACCATCTTCGAAGGGGCCGCGAGTCCGGTTGTGTGCCATGAACACCTCGCCGGAGTCGGCGGAGCGTATCAGGAGTGCGTCGTCGATGTCGGCCTGGAACAAATATCGTTGGTTGACCTGCCTTCCATCCACACACTGCATCACCTGAGTGAACATGACCAGGTCGTGCTGATGTATCTGCTCTGGGGCGACCGCTGGCCGCTTGAACAATTGCCGGAAGATGCCACCGAGCACCCGGACTTTCCAGCGCCCGACGTTCTCGTCCAGGTCGTTGACGCCACAGCGCTCGAACGCGATCTCGAGTTGACGCTTGAGCTCAATCAATTCGGCCGCCCGCTGGTCATCGCCTTGAACCGTGTCGACGAAGCACGCAAACGCGGTATTTACATTGACGTCCAGTCACTGGGCGAGAAGATCGGCGCCCCCGTCGTGCCAACAATTGCCCATATGGGCAAGGGCCTCACAGCGCTGTTCGAAGCTGTGCTCTCAGTTGCCCGCGAAAAGTCGTGCCCCTTGCCCCAACCGCCTGCCCAACATGTTCAGGACGCACTGCGAGCACTAAAGGCGGTCATTGCCCGACCGGAAATCGAAGATATTTTCGGCATCCCTCGCGCCCTGCTTCTTTCGCAATTGGCCGAGAACGACGATTACTTCCTCAAGTCGTTGACAACCCATTTCCCCGGCTTGCAGGACGAAATCACCGAGGCGCGTCTTTCCGCCGGGGCAATGCTGCCGCGACAACTCGCTGAAGAACTTCACGCCGACCGACACCATCGCGCCGCCATGCTCCACGAGGCAGTCAGCAGCCCGCGCAGCACCGAATGCGGAGAAGGCTGGCGACGCTGGCTCGACGAACTCTTTCTCCACCCACGCTGGGGTCTGTTCGGCAGCCTGCTGGTTTTCGCCGTGGTCCTGCTGATCGTTTTTGAAATGAGTGCGCTGATCGACTCCTGGACATCAGCCCGGCTCGCGGCATGGGTGCAGGAATGGCATCCGGTATCAACACCCGGCGTCGTCGGACGCGCTGTGGCAGACGGCCTCGTCGGACTGATCGGCATAGTCGCGCCTTACATGCTGCCGCTCGTTCTACTGTTAGTGACGCTCGAAGCCTCAGGCGTCATGCACCGCGTTGCCTTTGTCGTAGACCGCGGCTTTCACCGACTCGGCCTGCATGGGGGCGTCGCCGTGCCCTTCCTGATCGGCCTTGGTTGCAACGTGCCTGCGATCTCCGCCGCCGCCGCCAGCGGATCGCGACGGGAAAAAGTTGTTGCCGCCATCCTGATCACCTTCGTCCCCTGCTCCGCCCGCTCGGCAATCATCCTGGCCATCGGCGGGAAATATCTCGGCGGACTTGGCGTTTTTTCCATATTCGCACTCACGCTCGTCGTCATCGCGTTGCTCGGCAAGCTGCTTTCCCGCCGTTTCGCCGACAGCGCACCGGGCTTCGTCCAGGCGATCCCGCCCTACTCGCTGCCCCACTGGAACACGATCTGGCGCAATACCTGGGAACGAACCAGTGACATCGTCACCATCGTCACCCCTCTGCTCGTCGCTGGCAGCGTGGTCCTTGCGCTGCTCAGCCATATAGGTGCCGACGCCTGGATCAACACGCTTCTGACCCCAATAACCTCATGGTGGCTTGGTCTGCCTGCGGCACTCGGCGTCCCGATCCTTTTCGGGGTGCTACGCAAGGAACTCTCGCTGCTAATGATCTTCCAGGCCTTGGGCACGCAGGAGATAACCCCCTTGCTCGACCACGTCCAGATATTCACCTTCCTCATCTTCCTGACGTTCTACGTTCCCTGCCTGTCGACCTTCGCCGTCATGCTCAAGACCCTGGGAAGAAAGGAGGCCTTGTTTTCGGTGATGAGTTCGCTCGTTACGGCGCTGTTGATGGCCGGAGCCATTCGTATCCTGCTCGAGGTTTTGCGCCTTTTCTCGCCCGCATGAACGGCCACCTGATCAAGGACTCCACTCCGCTCGAACTCTATGCCTGGCTGGCCCCGGACGCCGAAATTCCGGGCTGGGACATTCTCTCGGCCAATCCTTTCGGGGTCGCCCTGCCCGAGGATCACTTCACCACGGTACAGAATTATTTCGCCGAATACCATCTGGAATATTATCGGCAACGGCTCTTCCAGGATTTTCCCAGCCGACTGCATGCGCTCCTGCTCTTCGCCACACGCGTGGATGCCGAGAATTTCCAAGCCAAACACCCCACACGGGTTCACGGAAAACAACTGGTCACCGCCCGCAGCAAGGGAAATTATGTCGTTTCCTTTCACGACTCTGCCTGGCTCGATTATCTCCGGTTGCCGCACAGCCTGAACCTGGCAACGCTAGACGAGGTCTCCGGTCAGTACTGGAGAGGCGCGCTTGTCGAAGAGGCCGGACTGCGGTTCATGGACGGTCCCTGGCGCGAACCGCCGGTCATAGAGGCGCTTTACCAGGGGACACTGGAACCTCTTGCACAGGATTTCCACACAGCTTCCGACTGGCTGCCAGGATTTTCCTGACCCCCGCCGCCTGTTATCGCATTTTCCGGCCGGTTGGCGCTGGTGCATTGTCGGGGACCTTGTCCAAGGAATGCGGCTTATACGGTGGCTTGACCGGCCTGAGCATAGGACGAGGCGCAGGATAAACGGGAACAAACGGATACGGTGGCGGATACACCACCTGTTGACGCGTATGGAACACAACCGGGGAAGCGCGCATCACGATCTGCCCCGCGCTGTCGACGATGCTCGCATCGACCTGCAGGCGGCGGTTAGCTGGCAAATGTTCGCCATCCCAAAACTCCGGGGGAATGACGAACTCGGTCGACGTGAAACGCTGCTCGACGAAACGGCCGTTGATTCGCACGATGAATGCATGCCCTTCGTCAAGCAACAACGGCGGATCGACTGACAGTCTTACTTCGAGAAGCGAAGTATCGCCGAGCACGCTACTGTTATCTGAAGGAAAAACAATGGAAAACTGATGATACGCATTCGCTTCCGGTGCACTGCTGTTTCCGGTCTGCTTCGGGGGAACAGGGCTATCGGGACGTATCGGCGTCGCTGACATAGACGGAACAACATTCAGCGGCTTTAACGTTACCTCTTTCCCCCCGGTCTGCGGCTTATCGGAAAAGACGGGGCCGTGCTCTCCACGTGTCACATAAACACCTTGTGCAAACGCAGCCCCGCTCAAAAATAGAGCGAAGAATAGCGTGCAGACACGTACGACAAACGCTTGCATGCAAGTCTCCCGACTGCGGAATCATGGTGGCTGAAATCTGCCCGAAGTATCGATCCCTGTTCTCTGCGAGGCAAGACGACGGAGGCCTCGGGTCAAGCATTTTTACATTGAATGGAACGACATGATTGCTCGCCCCGGCGGAAGTGGCGTCATTCGTCGGTAGTGTGCCGTCTTATGTGCAAAAGCATCGGCGCTAGAAAGCGGCGAGGTGGTCATGGTAAGAGGTTGATTGTGCATATCGACCTTAACCCCGTTGGAAGGGCAAACCATGACCACGAAAGAGCGTAATACGAAGTTGTCGGCAGCGGAAGCGGTGGCAAGCGACCGCGATCTGATCAAGGCGCTGATGAAAGAGGCGCTACAGGAAGTTCTGGAAGGCGAAATGACCGAGTTTCTGGGCGCATCGTCGGGGGAACGCACGGAGGCAAGAAGCGGCTATCGGGCTGGCTGCTACGGACGTAGTT
>QKII01000371.1 GCA_003249625.1 Propionivibrio sp.
ATCTGATTTTTCACCAGCGGCGGCGTGTCGGACTGAAGACCGTCGCCCGGACAGGAGAAGCAAAATGGGTTTGCTCAATCGTGAAGAAGCCGAAGCCCTCATCCAGGAGGTGCTTGAGGTTTATCCTGAGAAGGCCAAGAAGGACCGTTCCAAGCACTTGATGGTCAACGACAAGAAACTCGAGTCGGCCAAGAAGTGCATCACGTCCAACCGCAAATCGGTACCTGGTGTCATGACCCAGCGCGGCTGTGCCTATGCCGGCGCCAAGGGCGTGGTATGGGGGCCCTTCAAGGACATCATCGACATTTCGCACGGCCCGATCGGCTGCGGCCAATACTCGCGCGGTGGGCGCCGTAACTACTACGCGGGTGTCGCGGGTGTCGATTCGTTCTGCGACATGATGATGTCGTCGGACTTCCAGGAAAAGGACGTCGTTTTCGGTGGCGACAAGAAACTCGCCAAACTGATTGACGAAGTCGAATCCCTGTTTCCCCTGTCCAAGGCGATTTCGATCCAGTCCGAGTGTCCGATCGGCCTGATCGGCGACGATATCGAAGCAGTTGCCAAGAAGAAGTCGGCGGAAATTGGCAAAACCATCGTGCCGGTGCGTTGCGAAGGCTTCCGCGGCGTGTCGCAATCCCTCGGTCACCATATCTCCAACGACGCGATCCGCGATTGGGTTATCTCCGCCCGTGACGGAAAGCTCGATGAAGGAACGCCGTATGATGTAGCCATTCTCGGGGACTACAACATCGGTGGTGACGCCTGGGCTTCGCGCATCCTGCTCGAAGAAATGGGCCTCAACGTGATCGCGCAATGGTCCGGCGACGGCACCATCGCCGAGATCGAAAATACGCCGAAGGCCAAGCTCAACCTGCTGCACTGCTACCGTTCGATGAACTACATCGCGCGGCACATGGAAGAGAAGTACGGTATTCCATGGCTGGAATACAACTTCTTCGGGCCGACCAAGATCGCTGAGAGCCTGCGCGAAATCGCTTCGCACTTCGACGACACGATCAAGGAAGGCGCCGAGCGCGTCATCGCCAAGTACCAGCCGATGATGGATGCCATCATCGCCAAGTTCAAGCCGCGCCTGCAGGGCAAGAAGGTCATGCTCTACGTCGGCGGTCTGCGTCCGCGTCACACCGTGGGTGCGTACGAGGATCTCGGCATGGAAGTGGTTGGCGCCGGCTACGAGTTCGCTCACAACGACGACTACGATCGCACGATCAAGGAAATGAAGGACGCTACCCTGATCTACGACGACGCCACCGGTTACGAGTTGGAAGAGTTCGTCCGCCAGGTCAAGCCGGACCTCGTCGGTTCCGGGATCAAGGAAAAGTACGCCTTCCACAAGATGGGCGTGCCGTTCCGCCAGATGCACTCCTGGGATTACTCCGGCCCGTATCACGGCTACGACGGCTTTGCCGTGTTCGCCCGCGACATGGACATGACGGTTAACAACCCGTGCTGGTCGATGTTCAAGGCGCCGTGGGAAAAGCCGGCTGTCGAAGAGGAACAGAAGGCCGCCTGATTGCGGCAGGGGCAGCTCGGGGCTGCCCGCTAAAGGCCGGATTGACCGGGAGTTTCCCCGCCCGGAATCGTTCAGGCTTACCAGGTTGGATAACTTTCGCCCGCGTTCACGGATGAGTGGCCGGGCAAAGGAGATGACGATGCAAACCGTAGAAAAGATCAAGCCCTGCTTCCCCCTCTTCAACGAGGATGAGTATCAGGCCGTGTTCGAGAAGAAGCGCACCTACGAGGAACGCGTTTCGAAGGAGAAGGTTGCCGAAACCTTCGAGTGGACGACGACGCAAGAGTATCAGGATCTCAACTTCAAGCGTCAGGCGCTGACCATCAACGCGGCCAAGGCCTGCCAGCCGCTCGGCGGCGCGTTGTGCGGCCTAGGCTTCGAAAAGACGATGGTGTACATCCACGGGTCGCAAGGTTGTGTGGCGTACTTCCGTACCTACTTCAACCGCCACTTCAAGGAGCCGATTGCATTCATCGCCGACTCGATGACGGAAGATGCGGCGGTGTTCGGCGGCCAGAAGAACGTGCATGAAGGCCTGCAGAACGCGACCAAGCTGTACGACGCCAAGATGATCGCGGTCTGCACGACCTGCATCGCGGAAGTCATCGGTGACGACCTCGGCGCCTTCATCGGCAACGCCCGCAAGGAAGGGTATGTCGACAAGGACTTCCCGATCCCCTACGCCAACACGCCATCCTTTGTCGGTTCGCACATCACTGGCTGGGACAACATGTTCGAAGGGATCATGCGCTACTTCACCCTTAACGACATGGAGGGCAAGGAGCCGGGCAAGAACGGCAAGATCAACATCGTGCCGGGCTTCGAGACCTACCTGGGCAACTACCGCGTGATCAAGCGCTACATGAAGGAAATGGGCGTCGATTACACCTACCTCTGCGATCCGGACGAGGTGCTCGACACGCCGGCGACCGGCGAGTACGAGATGTATGCCGGTGGTACGACGATCGAGGAAGTGAAAGACGCACCGAATGCGATCACCACCTTCATGCTGCAATCGACGACGCTGGAAAAGTCGAAGAAGTACATCCAGAACACCTGGAACCACGAAGTTCCCGCGCTGAGCATTCCGATGGGCGTCGAGTGGACCGACGAGTTCCTGCTCAAGGTGTCGGAAGTCACCGGCAAGCCGGTTGCTCCCTCGATCACCAAGGAGCGTGGACGTCTCATCGACATGATGACCGATTCGCACCAGTGGCTGCACGGCAAGAAAATGGCGGTGTACGGCGATCCGGACTTCGTCATGGGCCTGGTCAAGTTCATGCTCGAACTGGGCATCGAACCGACTCACATCGTCGTCAATAACAGCAACAAGCGCTGGGAAAAGGCGATGAAGAAGATGCTCGAAGACTCGCCGTACGGCATCCACGCCAAGCTGTACCCGGGATGCGACCTCTGGCACCTGCGCAGCCTGTGCTTCACCGACAAGCCGGACTTCATCGTCGGCAGCAGCTACGGCAAGTTCATCCAGCGTGACACGCTGTACAAGGGACCGGAATTCGAGGTGCCGCTGATTCGCCTCGGCTTCCCGATCTTTGACCGGCATCACCTGCACCGGATGACAACGCTGGGCTACGAAGGTGGGATGTACGTCCTGACAACGCTGACCAACGCAGTTCTGGAACGCCTTGACGAGCAAACCAAGATGCTCGGCAAGACGGACTACAACTTCGACCTGGTCCGCTAAGGCGGGAACGATGGCGGGAATCGGTGAGCCGGTTCCCGCCTCTCACTGGAGCAAACCATGGCCAACATCATGATCCGCAAGGGAGAGCAGGGCTACGTCTTCTACATGCCCAAGCGCGATATCGAGGACTCCATCGTTTCGATGGAATTCGATACGCCGGAGAAGTGGGGCGGCGAGATCAAGCTCGGCAACGGCGGCATTTACTTCATCGAGCCGCAGGCTGCACCGGCACGTTTGCCGTACTCGGTCCGTGCCAAGCGCATTGACGGCGTCGAATGATTCGTTGATTACAAAAGGAGAAGCATCATGGCAATGAAGATTACCCAATCCGAATGTACCTCCTGCGGCGACTGCGTGCCGGTGTGCCCGACCAAGTCGATCGTCGAGAAGGGCGGTATTTTCAAGATCAACAAGGACACCTGTACCGAATGCGAGGAGTTCGATTCGCCCAAGTGCGTCGATACCTGTCCAGGCGGGGATACCACCATCGTTTATCTGTAATTCGCTTCGAAGTCATTCCGGTTTCGGCCGGAATGACCTTCTTTTAGTCTTAAGAAGGGAAATCTCATGACCGCATCGATCACTCGTGAAGCCGCATTGCGCCTTGGTATGGCAGCCAAAGAATTGGGTGGGCTTAGTGTCGCGGCTTTCGTCCAGGCGGTCGGCGAGAAGATCGGCTTGCCGCTGACCGAAACGCGTCTGGCGAGCATTACCGTGACCGACTTGCGCGAGATTCTCGCCGGAAACCATGCGGAGGAGGACTGCAAGGTCGGCATTCCGCCAGACACCCTAAAGGAAGTGGTACGCATCCTGTGGGGCGAAGAGGGTAGCTTCAGCGAACTACCTCCGGTCGATGCCTACGTCGAAGGCAGTATGCCCGGCTCGATCCGCGTCGCCTGCGCTTCCAACACCGGCGAAGTGCTCGATGGACATTACGGCTCCTGCGAGCGTTTCCTGATCTACCAGCTTTCGCCGGCCGAATCGCGCCTGATTGCGGTACGTCCGACGCTGGAGTCGGATTACGCCGAAGACCGCAACGCCGCACGTGCAGCACTGATCGACGACTGTGACGTCGTCTTTGTCCAGTCGATAGGCGGTCCTGCTGCGGCCAAAGTCGTGCGTGCCGGCATTCACCCGGTCAAGATTCCCCGTTCTGAATCGGCGCGCGCCGTCGTGTCCCGGCTGCAGGATACCTTGCACTCGCCTCCACCGTGGTTGGCCAAGGTCATGGGCGTCAAAGCGAAGTCGCTGGAGAAATTTACCGTCGAGGAGGCGTGATGGTTGACGAATCCTTGCTTCCCGAAGTGCTTGATCGCGTAGCTCAGAACATTCGCCAACCGGACGAGGAACTTGCCCGGCTTCTCCGTAGTAGTTACGAAGGCCTGCACTTCTCCGTTTGCCGCGATGATGATATGCCCCCGCGTGTTCCTTTCATTGCCGAGAATGCGGTCTGCCGCCTTTATTTCGTGAAATCCGGTGATCATTGCGTGACCATGACCACCGATGCCGCGACGGCCACCGGCCTTGTGGTGGCACTCGTTGATCAGGACGAATGATGACTACTGTTTCCCAGGTGCAGAAATACGAACTTGAACGCCCCATTGCCGAGATGTGCGTCAGGCTTCCCGTTTCAGTCGGCTCCTCGGGGCTTGCCCGCGAGTTGTCCGCTCTGGCGCCGGATCTGGTGTTTCGTGATGTGCTGACCCGGGGCGGCTGGTATCGCCTCGGCGGCGTCATAAGCAGCGACGGTCAGCATGTGGCGGACGACCTGGCCAAATGGGGAGAAGCCGAACTCAACCGTTGCGGCGACGACATGCACGCGCTCTTTGATGCCCACGCAGAAAGTGGGTTGCAGGCAACCCGCCTGATCGGCCGTACGCACTATCTCGTCGCGGCAACAGGTGTTGGCGCCGAAGATTTCATACAGGTCGAAATCGAGGAACTGCAGGAAGTAGTCAGCCATCCATTGTTTGCAGGTGACGAGCCGGGCAGTCTGGAAGAGCTTTTCGAATCGCCGTCGATTTCTGGAGAGGCATCCAGTGGGCAGCCGGTCGGCTTGCCTTTCTACTCGCTGCGCCGCGTTACCGATGTTTCCTCATTCCTGAATCGAATGATCGATCAGAAGCCGGAGAAACAGCCGGTCCATCGCTTCTTCGATGCCTGGCAGGCGAGCAGCGCCGGCAATACGACACATCTGAGTAACCATTGGGTCGTTGCTGTGCGCGAATACCTCGATCGCTACCGGCAGGTAATCCTGCAGGCCACTCCTGTCGCCGCACTCAACGGGATGCCGCCGAAATTCGTCAGCACGTACGGTGCCAAAGGCCTCGCACTCAATGAAGCGCTGCAGCGCTTCGACCGTCAGGCCGGTTATCCGATGGCCTGGTTTTTCCACATGCTGACAACCAAGACTGTCCCGCACGCCGTCGCGCACGCGGTTGTCGACGACGTGCAGACCGGTTTCAGCTACCTGCCCGAACGCGACGTCAAGGTACTCAAGGACTGGATACACAGGCCGTACGCGCTTTGAACCTCGAACGTTTTTTCTGAGGACGTGGTCAGTCCGCTCAAGATTGGCCCCCCGTGGTATCGCCCTTCTCGGCCTGCTGGGTCGCTTTCTTCTGTTGCAGCTTTCGGTAGGCCGGTAGCTCGCCCAGTTTCATTCCTTCTGGCACGTTCCGGTGCTTGGCGTGTCCGACCCGTTGCGACCGATAGATGCCTGTGTGACCCGAAAACAGATAGCTGATGACGCAGGCGATGCCGGCGTAGACGCCGATTTCACCACCGAACAGTTCCATCGCCATCAGCGTCGAGGCGATCGGCGTATTGGCGGCGCCCGCGAAAACTGCGACGAAGCCGATACCGGCAAGCAGCGGGAAGGGCATGTGCAGGAGGGGCGCCAGCGCATTGCCCAGCGTGGCGCCGACGTAAAACAATGGTGTGACTTCGCCTCCTTTGAAGCCTGCCCCCAAGGAAAACACCGTGAACGCCATTTTTCCAAGGAAGTCGTAGGCAGGCAGTGGTTTCTCGAAGGCTTCGACAATCACCGGAATGCCTAGGCCGATGTAACGGTCTGCGCTGCAGACCATGACCACGATCGCCAGGATGGTTCCGCCTATGAAGGGGCGAAGCGGGCCGTAGGTGATCGTTTTCTTCACCCACCCGCTTAGTAGATGGGTCGTATCTGCGAACATCTTGCCGGCCAAGCCAAAAGCAATCCCGGCGACGACCGTGGCGCAGAGCCCCCAGGCCGTGATGATTGGAATCTCCGGGATGAGGTAGTGGGTGTGATGTGCCCCCCAGAAACTGCATACCCGATCGGCCGCGATGGCTGCCACCGTACAGGCAAGCAGTGCATCGTAGCGCAGGCGGCCGATCGCCAAAACTTCCAATCCCCATATGGCGCCAGCCAGCGGTGTACCGAATACCGATGAGAATCCCGCGCTGATACCCGCCATCAAGATGATGCGCCGGTCTTCGTGTTTCAGCCTGAAGAGGCGGGTGAGTTGGTCGGCGAGTGCGCCGCCCATTTGCACGGCAGTCCCCTCGCGCCCGACAGAGGCACCGAACAAATGTGAAATGATCGTTCCTCCGAGCACCAGCGGTGCCATGCGTAGCGGCACCACCTTCTTCGGGTCGTGAATTTCGTCGATGAGAAGGTTATTGCCTGCTTCGACGTACTGCCCGAATTTCAAGTACAGCCAGCCGACGACAAAGCCGGCCAGAGGCAGCAGCCAGATGAGCCAGCGATGCGTATCGCGTGTGTGGGTGGCCCAATCCAGGGAGATAAGAAAGAATGCGGACGCTGTGCCGGCAAGCGCCGCAACGGCGATTGACAGCAGAGTCCACTTGCCCAGATAGGGGAGCAGGTCGATTTGTTCGGGGCGCGTGGATGGGCTCATGCTGGTCCAGTGGGTTTGTTGAATGAGTCTGGATGCACAGCGAAGAAATGAACGAGCGTCTACATTCCCCCGGCGGAACCAGGAACCATGTAGGCATCATCAGCCCTGTGGGCGGTTAAAAGGAGGAATGCCATCTCCGGCGGCAGCTTCTACCGTAAAGCATATCGAACCGCATAAAGCACTTAGGCCAATCCGAAGGTTGGCCTAAGTGCTTGTTTTCCATTGGTCGGGGCGGCGGGATTCGAACTCGCGACCCCTTGCACCCCATGCAAGTGCGCTACCAGGCTGCGCTACGCCCCGACAAGCGCGAGATTATACCTTAAATCAGGCTTTGTCTGGCTCAAATATGGAGTATTTTGATGATGCTGCACAATTCTTCGCGGATGGACTCCAATGAGACTTCCTGGAGACGATCATTGCCATTTTGGGAGGTCTCCAGGCGGTTACGTGCGCCACTGATGGTAAACCCTTGGTTGTACAGCAATTCACGAATACGCCGGACGAGGAGTACCTCGTGGTGTTGATAGTAGCGACGATTGCCACGGCGTTTTACCGGTTTGAGTTGGGTGAATTCCTGCTCCCAGTACCGGAGTACATGTGGCTTGACGCCACACAACTCGCTGACTTCTCCAATCGTGAAATAGCGTTTGGCCGGAATGGGGGGCAAAGGCTCTTCCGGAGAGCCTTTAGGATTGTGTTCCATCGTAGGAAAGCTCCACTTCACCCTTCAGTTTCTGGCTGGCATGGAAGGTAACGACACGTCGCGCTGTGATGGGTATCTCTTCCCCTGTTTTGGGGTTGCGTCCCGGCCGTTGCGGCTTGTCACGGAGCTGGAAGTTTCCGAACCCCGAGAGTTTCACTCCGTCACCTCGTTCCAGAGCATTCCGGATCTCTTCGAAGAAGGCCTCCACCATGTCTTTGGCTTCACGTTTGTTGAGGCCGACCTTTTCAAATAGCAAGTCGGCAAGTTCTGCTTTGGTAAGCGTCATGTTATTTCCAGTTAGACGCGAAGCTGTGCCGCGAAGGACTGGTTCAGATAGGTGATGAGTTGTTGGGTAGCTGCGTCAACTTCAACATCTTGCAAAGTCCTTTGAGTATCTTGCATAACTATACGGAAAGCAATACTTTTTTTCCCTTCTTCAACACCTTTGCCGGTGTAGATGTCGAAGAGCTTGACCTCTCTCA
This sequence comes from Propionivibrio sp., assembly GCA_003249625.1. The sequence continues at coordinate 8,330 of QKII01000371.1, forward strand.
CAATGGCTGGGGAGTTGGCGGCGAGGCCGTCGAGAATGCCTTGCAGCTCCAGCTTCTGGTCGACAACGATCGCGAGATCACGATAAGCGGCTGGCTGTTTTGATACTTCTGAATACCGGGGCAATTGGGCGTGCGTCAGTGACTCCAACTCAAGCTCGAATACAACAGGAGCGAACGGCAAATCGTATTTCTGGACCCATTGCGGGTGCAGTTCTCCAAGGATCCCGATCTGATTTCCTTCAGCGATGATTCGTGCGCTCCGTCCTGGATGCAACGCGGGATGAGTGACTTTCTCGTAACGGGCCGCCATGGGGGCCAATAACAATTCAACTTCACCTTTGATGTCGTAGAAATCGACTGGTCGAGCCGGACTTCCCCATTGTTCCGGAAGGGCGCCGCCGTAGACGATTCCAGCAAGCTTCCATGGTTGCCTGAAACCTTTTACCGGGGTGCCTTGGGCATCGCGAAAGAAGCAGCGGCCGGTTTCAAACAGTCGGACACGATTCTGTTTTCGCTTCAGGTTGGTCAGCACGTTCGCGATCAGGCCGCCGATCAGTGTCGAGCGCATGACGCCCATCTGGTTGGCGATCGGATTGGCCAGACGAATGAGGTCGTTGTTCGCAGCGAAATCCTTTTCCCATGACTCGTCAACGAACGCAAAATTGACGACTTCCTGAAAACCGCGTCCGGCCAGTAACTGGCGGATGCGTGAAATCGGACGGCGATCCTCTGTCTGTGGCAACATCGAAAGGCTGGCACGCGGGGCGACGGAGGGAATCGCGTCGTAGCCGTGAAGACGAGCGATTTCCTCGATCAGGTCCACCTCGATCTCGATATCGAAACGATAGCTTGGCGGCGTGACGACGAAATCATCTCCGTCACTGACGAACGAGAAACCGAGGCGGGAGAAAATGTCGTTGATTTCTTCCTTGGCAAACGCGACGCCAAGGACCTTGGCAACGCGTGCCAATCGCAACCGGACCGGTTGGCGAGCAGGGATGCGCGCTTTCGCTTCACAAAGTGGGCCGGCGTTTCCGCCACAGATCTGAAGAATCAGTTGAGTGGCGCGTTCAAGTGCTTCCTGTGTTCCACCAAAATCCACGCCACGCTCGAAGCGATGAGATGCATCCGAGCCAAAACCGTAGCGACGTGCACGTCCCGCGATAGCTTTGGGAGCAAAGAATGCCGATTCGAGGAACATCTCGGTCGTTTCCAGGGATATACCGCTATCCTCTCCTCCCATGATGCCAGCCATGGCCAACGGCTCCTGGTCGTCCGTAATCAACAGCACATCGTCCTGAAGTTGGAGTGTCTGTTCATTCAGTAGCTGTATGTTCTCTCCGGGGCGGGCAAGGCGCGCGTGGATCGCGCCGGTGAGTTTCGCGTTGTCAAAGGCGTGCAAGGGCTGACCAAGCTCGAGCATCACGTAGTTGGTGATGTCGACGAGGGCAGAGATCGAGCGGATGCCGCTACGCTCCAGACGACGTTTCATCCACTCGGGGGTCGGTGTTTTTGCGTTGACGCCCGAAATGATTCGTCCGCAATAAAGCGGGCAGGCTTCGGGGGCGTCGAGAATGATTTCTCGCTTTGCGTCAATGGTTACGGGCGCTGCACTAACCTGCTGGTAGGTCGCCGGTGTGTTCGTAAGCGCTGACACTTCACGGGCGATGCCTGTAAGAGAGAGGCAGTCAGCTCGGTTCGGCGTGAGTTTTAATGTGAGAAGGCGATCGTCAAGGTCCAGATACTGGCGGATGTCTTGTCCCACAGGTGCGTCTACGGCGAGAACGAGCAGCCCGGATGCTTCGTCGGAAATTCCGAGTTCCTTCGCTGAGCAGAGCATGCCTGACGATTCAATGCCGCGGACCTTGGCGACCTTGATGGTGAAGTCGCCCGGGAGTTTCGCGCCGGGCAGAGCGCAGGGGACTTTGATGCCTGCGGTGACGTTGGGTGCGCCGCAGACGATTTGCTGCGGCTCGCCACTGCCGATGTTGACGCGGCAGACATTGAGACGATCAGCGTCTGGATGCTTCGAGACTTCAAGCACCTCGGCGACAACGACGCCATTAAAGGCGGGCGCTACGGTTTCCTCTTCTTCGACTTCAAGTCCCGCCATGGTCAACAGGTGCGAGAACTCTTTGCCCGATACGGCTGGATTAACGAAGGTACGCAGCCAGGATTCAGAGAATTTCATGGGTGATCCGTTTCAACAAAACCGTTAGACGAACTGGCGTAGGAAGCGCAGATCGCCGTCAAAGAACAGGCGCAGGTCGTTGACGCCGTAGCGCAGCATGGTCAAGCGGTCGGGCCCCATGCCGAAGGCGAAACCGAGGTACTTCTCCGGGTCGATGCCGACGTGCCGCAGAACATTCGGGTGCACCATTCCGCAACCGGCAATTTCAAGCCAGCGCCCCTTCAGCGCGCCGCTCATGAAGGCGACATCGATTTCTGCGGACGGCTCGGTGAACGGGAAGAAGGAGGGGCGGAAGCGTACCTGCAGGTCATCGCTTTCGAAGAAGCGCCGGAGGAAATCGGCAACCACCCCCTTCAGGTCGGCGAAGCTCACGTTCTCGCCGATCCACAGGCCTTCAACCTGATGGAACATCGGGGAATGCGTAGCATCGGAGTCGACGCGGTAAACACGCCCGGGAGCAATGACGCGAATCTCCGGCATCGTTTCAAGATGTCCGTATTTGGCTACATGCGCCTGCATGTAGCGGACCTGGATTGGGCTGGTATGCGTGCGCAGGAGAATGTCCTCGGCAACCTTACCGTTCTCGTCAAGCAGGTAAAAAGTGTCGTGCATTGAACGTGCAGGGTGGTCCTCGGGCGTGTTCAATGCAGTGAAGTTCTGGAAGTCGGCTTCGATTTCGGGACCGTCGGCAACTTCGAAACCGATCGAGCGGAACAGCGCTTCGATGCGCTCGAGTGTTCGCGTTACCGGATGCAGGCCACCACGTGTTTCTCCACGGCCAGGGAGTGTGACATCGAGAGCTTCTCCGGCGAGACGTGCTTCGAGCGCCTGGTTTCTGATGGCGTCGCGGCGGGCTGTCAATGCCGCTTCAATGGCTTGCTTGGCGCGATTTATGGCTGCGCCGGTTGATTTTTTTTCCTCGGGGGAGAGCTTGGCCATTCCCTTGAGCAGTTCGGTAATCTGTCCGCTCTTACCGAGATACCGAGCCTTGATTTGCTCGAGGGTGTCTGGATCGTCCGTTGCGGCGAATGCGGCAGCGGCGTCTTGCGCGATTTGATCAAGGTTCAGCATGGGATTTTCAACGTCTATGAGAAAAAAAAGGAGGCACGAGCCTCCTTTTTCTTGTGCTCGTACGGTTATACGCCGAGTTGCGCCTTGGCCTGGGAGGCCAGTGCAGCGAATGCCGGCTTGTCGAAAACTGCCAGATCGGCCAGAACCTTGCGGTCGACTTCGATCTGAGCCTTCTTCAGGCCGTTCATGAAGGTGCTGTACTTCAGACCCAGCTCGCGGGCTGCCGCATTGATACGTGCAATCCACAGAGCGCGGAACTGGCGTTTCCTCTGACGGCGGTCACGGTAGGCATATTGACCGGCCTTCATCACCGCCTGTTTGGCGATGCGATATACGTTCTTGCGACGACCACGGAATCCCTTGGCCTGGACAAGTACTTTCTTGTGGCGCGCGCGCGCCGTTACACCACGTTTTACTCGGGGCATTTAGGTCTCCTTATGCGTAAGGCATCATGGCGTGAACCATGGCCTTGTCGGAGTCATGCACTCCGGTCATGCCGCGCAACTGGCGCTTGCCTTTGGTTGTTTTCTTGGTCAGGATGTGGCGCTTGAACGCCTGACCGCGCTTGACGCGGCCACTCGCACTGACCTTGAAGCGCTTTTTAGCGCCACTCTTGGTCTTCATCTTGGGCATTGAATGCTCCTGTTTATAAACATGGAATCAGGTGTTTCCCGACGGGAATGCTTGTTAACCCGAATCCACTTATGGGTGCTGCAACTACAAAAAACTACTTCTTTTTCGTCGGAGCCAGAATCATCACCATCTGGCGCCCTTCCATCTTGGGCATCTGCTCGACCGTTGCAATATCCTGCAAATCGCTCTTGATTCGCTCGATCTGGCGCATGCCGATTTCCTGGTGGGCCATTTCGCGACCACGGAAGCGCAAAGTAACCTTCACCTTGTCTTCCTCCTGCAGGAAGCGCGTCATGTTGCGCAATTTGATCTGGTAGTCGTTTTCATCCGTGCCGGGACGCAGCTTTACTTCCTTGACCTGGATCTGCTTCTGCTTCAGCTTCTGTTCGTGCTGACGCTTTTGCTCCTGGTACTTGAACTTGCCGTAGTCCATGATCCGGCAGACCGGCGGTTGCGCCATCGGGGCGATTTCGACCAGATCCACTCCGGCTTCTTCAGCCAGATAAAGCGCTTGTCTGGCGCTCATGATCCCTAGAGCTTCCCCCTCGGCGCCAATCAGGCGAATTTCCGGGGAGTTGATCTCGTCATTGACGCGATGCGACTTTTGCAGTGCGATGGTTTCGCTCCTTGTTCTGATAAAAATTAAGCCGTGCCACTTCGCGCAACGACTTCCTGTTGAAGTCGTTCGGTCAAGGCCTCCAGGCTCATCTGCCCAAGATCATGACCGCCGCGTGTACGCACGGCAACCAAACCGGCTGCCATTTCCTTGTCGCCTACGACAAGCAAGTAAGGCAGCTTGTTCAAGCTATGTTCGCGTATTTTATAGGTTATTTTCTCGTTCCGCAAATCGCACTCGGCGCGGATGCCTGCTGCACGTAGCGTGTCAGCAACGTGTTTGGCGTAATCAGCTTGCTTTTCGGAAATGTTGAGAACGGTTGCCTGAACCGGTGCCAGCCAGAGTGGGAGAGCACCAGCGTAATTTTCGATCAGAATGCCGATAAAGCGCTCCAGCGAGCCGAGGATGGCCCGGTGCAGCATGACCGGCGTATGACGGGAGTTGTCCTCTCCGACGTATTCGGCATCAAGACGCTGTGGCATGGAAAAGTCGACCTGAATCGTGCCGCATTGCCAGGAGCGGCCGATGGCGTCCTTGATGTGGAATTCGATCTTTGGGCCGTAGAATGCGCCTTCGCCCGGCAGTTCGTCCCATTCGAGTCCCGATGCGCGGAGGCCTTCGCGCAAGGCGAGTTCCGCTTTGTCCCAGACCTCGTCACTGCCAACGCGTTTATCGGGGCGCAGCGCGAGTTTTACGGCGATCTCATTGAAGCCGAAATCAGCATAGACCTTGCGGACAAGAGCGTTGAATGCAGTAACTTCCGTCTGAATCTGGTCTTCGGTGCAGAAAATGTGGCCGTCGTCCTGAGTGAAGCCGCGCACGCGCATTATGCCGTGCAGGGCGCCAGAGGGTTCATTGCGGTGACATGAGCCGAACTCGCCGTAGCGCAACGGGAGATCGCGGTAGCTGCGCAGGCCGGTGTTGAAGACCTGGATGTGGCCTGGGCAGTTCATCGGCTTGATCGCGTAGTCACGCTTCTCCGACTCCGTGGTGAACATGTTGTCCTTGTAGTTCGCCCAATGGCCGGACTTTTCCCAGAGCGTGCGGTCGAGAATCTGCGGGCACTTGACTTCGAGGTAGCCGTTGTCCTGGTAAACGCGGCGCATGTATTGCTCAACCTGCTGCCAGACCGCCCAGCCCTTTGGGTGCCAGAAAATCATTCCCGGCGCTTCGTCTTGCAGGTGGAAGAGATCGAGCTGGCGCCCAAGGCGACGGTGGTCGCGCTTCTCCGCTTCTTCGAGCATCGTCAGGTAGGTGTCCTGTTCTTCCTTTTTCGCCCACGCCGTGCCGTAGATTCGCTGCAGCTGCTCGTTGTTGTGGTCGCCGCGCCAATAGGCACCGGCGACTTTCATCAGCTTGAATACCTTGAGTTTGCCGGTCGATGGAACGTGTGGTCCGCGGCAGAGATCAACGAAGTTTCCTTCGCGATAGAGTGAGACTTGCTGCCCCTCAGGGATGGCGGCAATCAACTCGGCTTTGTAATGTTCGCCGATCGACTTGAAGAAGGCTGTCGCTTCGTCGCGATTCCATACTTCGCGGGTGATGGGGGTGTCCCTTTTTGCCAGTTCGGCCATGCGTTTTTCGATAGCGGCCAAATCCTCCGGAGTGAAGGGGCGCTTGAAGGAAAAATCGTAGTAAAAGCCGTTTTCGACGACCGGATGGTGACCTGTGCTTCAGGGAACAGTTCCTTGACTGCGTAGGCGAGCAGGTGGGCGGTGGAGTGGCGGATGATGTCGATGCCTTCGGGGTCCTTGTCGGTGATGATCCCGAGCGTGGCGTCGGAGTCGATCAGGTGGCTGGTATCGACGAGGTTTCCGTTCAGTTTGCCGGCCAGAGCGGCTTTGGCGAGGCCGGAGCCGATGTTTTGGGCGACTTCGGCAACGGTGACGGGTTGAGCGAATTCCCGTTGCGAACCGTCAGGCAATGTAATGACCGGCATGATGTAATCCCAGAAATGAAAAAGCCAGAGAATTGCTCTGGCTTTCAAAATTTTACTTGGCGCGGCTGGATGGGCCAGAAAAACGCTATCCGCCGGAATTCAAGGGATGCCAGCGGGCCAGGTCGGTAATTTTAGCGTATGGCGCGATCTTTTGGAAGCGAATGCCGGGCTGGGCTTTACGGCTGGTGTCGTGCGGAAAAGAAAAACCGCAGCAAGCGAATTCAACGCTTTGCTGCGGTTTGTGTTGGTAGGCGCGATTGGAATCGAACCAACGACCCCCACCATGTCAAGGTGGTGCTCTAACCAACTGAGCTACGCGCCTTCCGTGCCACAAAATTTCCTGCGGCATCGAAGAAGGACCGCATTATAAGGGGCCAAGTCAACGTTTTTTCAAGAAAAGCTACCTTTTTTTTCGAAGAGCCTTGATCGGCGTGGTTTATGCAGCGTGTGTTCCGTGTTTTTGAAGGCGGCTCCATGTCGGTGCGTATGCACCAATGATGGATCTGAAATTCCTTGTGGAAAACTTTCTGAAAATGGCTTCAAGCGCATAGGGTGCTACGGCGCCGAGGGTGATTAGCGAAAGCAGTTCTTCGGGTTCCATGTTTGCCACCAATTTGTCATGATGAGCTAGTTGGAAGCAATTTTAATGCCCGGTTTTTTATTGGAATGGATCGTAATGAACCTGGCGAGCTCCTTGCGGGGTAACGGGCGGCTGAAGAGGTAGCCTTGCAGGACGTCACATCCGTGCGCAGTGAGGAAGCGGGCTTGGTCGTCCGTTTCGACGCCTTCAGCAACGAGGCTGATACCAAGTGCTTTCGCCATCTGGATGACGGCTGAGACGATGGTGGCATCGTTCGTGTCGTCGGGAAGCCGTCTGATGAAGGATTGGTCGATTTTTAGCGTCCCGACCTGGAAGCGCTTGAGATAGCCGAGCGAGGAATAGCCGGTACCAAAATCGTCAATCGCCAGCGAGAAGCCGGAGCGATGAAATGCGTCCAGTACATCGGCCCCGCGTTCTGCCATCAGAGCGTTTTCGGTGATCTCGAATTGAAAGCGGGTTATCTGTTCTCCAAACTGCCGGATGGTTCGGCAGGCGTTTTCGACGATGGTGTTGCCGCGGGTGAGTTCGCGTGGTGAGACGTTGATTGCCACTTTGTCGATGTTGATTCCTTGCTGCCTGAGCCATGATAGGTCGCCGCACACCTGGCGGATAAGCCAGGCGCCCAGGTCGACGATCAGGCCGGTTTTTTCCGCGACGGGAATGAACTCCGCGGGGGAGTGTGATGTACCGTCCGGCCGCGTCCAGCGTGCCAGCGCCTCGACACCGACGATTCGCTGGGTCTGCGCGCAGATTTGCGGCTGATAGGCGACGTACAGTTCGCCAGTGTCTCCTTTCAGTGCCTGACGCAACGCGGCTTCGACATGCAGGGTTGCCCGGATTTTCTGGTTGATTTCCTCGGAAAAGAACTGGGCGCGGTTCTTGCCATGTGCCTTGGCCTCGTACATTGCCATGTCTGACCAGCGGATCAGTGTTTCCGGGTCGTCGCTGTCGCCGGGC
>QKII01000412.1 GCA_003249625.1 Propionivibrio sp.
CCAAACGGCGACAGCCGAATACCTTGGTCAATTGTTACGAGGTTAAAGATTTATGAAGCCCATGCCCGACAGGCATGGGCTTCATCCATTTTGGAGTTCTCTTGGGCAATAACCGTCACCTATGCCGCCGGTCCCGAGAAGATCGCAAGCGATTAATTTCCGGCTTGTTCTATTGGCAAGACACATTCGCATGTTGGGATAAAAACCGGTCTGAAAGCGGTTGACGAATCCGTAGGTTATGAACAGAACTCTGCTTCGCCACTAAGCGGATCGCGGGAGTCCGCCACATGCCCGGTGTATGATCGCCCGACAACCGCTTCAGCCGACCGGAGAACCTGATGTCCGATTTCTGCGATCACGACGCGCCCATGCCTGCAACGCTCGGCATCCCGCGCGCTAAACAGTTTGACGCCAACGCTTTCGAAAAGGCCATCCTCGACCTCTTGACCGCCTGCGGCATCGCGCCGGACAGTGCGCACATGGGCAAGACGGCACAACGCGTCCGCGAACTTTGGCAAAAACGCCTGCTTGGCGGCTATGACATGGATCCCGGTATCGCGTTGGGCGACGGCTTCGACGATCACCGCCGCGACATGGTCGTCGTCCGTGGCATCGCGGTACACGGCGTCTGCCCGCACCATCTCGTTCCCTTCCGCGGCGTCGCACACGTCGCCTATCTGCCGGGCGGCCGGCTGCACGGTTTCGGCCGCATCGCCCGATTGGTCGACGCGATCGGCCATCGCTTCACTTATCAAGAGTGGATGACCCGCGACATCGCCGAAGCGCTGATGACGCACGGCAAGGCTCGCGGTGCTGCATGCGTGATCGAAGCGGAACAGCTCTGCCTGTTGCTCGGAGAGGACCGCCGCGGTGACGAACGCGTCGTCACGCAATCATTCACCGGCGAATTCGAGACGTCCGCGCAGTTCCGCAACGAATTCCTGCGCGCCATCGAAGGTAGTCGGCGGAGCGACTAAAACCGCGCAATTGCTCGATCACTTCATTAGCGCGAGTACAAACGGCGTCGTCACCGAAGCCAGTAGCGTCGACAACACCAGTGCGCTGGCGGTCGGTCCCTCCAATGCCTTGAACTGGCGGGACATCAGATAGACATTGGCACCGGTGGCCATCGATGAGAGCAGAACAACCACCTGCGTTTCCATTTTCGGCAGACCGAGCATCCAGGCCAGCCCCCAGACAATCAACGGTAGTACGATCAATTTTATCGAGCAAACCGCAAAGCTGAGCCGCAGCCCGTCGCGAATGCCGTACTCGGCAAGCCCCATGCCGAGAGCGACCAGTGCCATCGTTGAACCAGACTGCCCGATCATGTTGATCGGCGAACTGATCGCTTCCGGCATATCCCAACCGGACATGCTGACCAACGTACCGCCAAGAATACCGACGACGACAGGATTGGTCAGGACCCCCCTCGCTGTCCGCGCGAACCCCTTCACAGAAAAGCTGCCGTTCCGCGCCCATTCGACCGAAACCGTCACCAGCGTCCACAGGATCAGCGCATTGAACACCAGCACAAGCGCCACGGACGGCACCGCCGCCTCGCCGAGAGAAATTTTGGCCAGCGGCAGGCCGAGCATGACGTTGTTGGAAAACACACCGCCCAGCGCAAAAACGGACTGCGAGACGCCATCAAGCTTGAAAACTTTCCATGAAACCAATCGACCTATCAGGAAGACGATCAGACATCCGCCAAAAAACGCAATCAACAGGCGCGAATCGACCGGTGGAAGCTCGCGCGATTTGCTCATCAGGCGAAACAACATCGCCGGGAGCGCAAGCGTGAAAACGAAACGTGTAAGCCCATCGGAGACCGTCGTCGGCCAACCGGAGAGGCGCATCGTCAGGTAACCGATCAACACGAGAGAAAACAGGGGAAAAGCAAGCGAGACTTGTTGCAGGAATACGTCCATCGTGATTCTTCGATTCTTTTTGGAAAAGGGAACAGCGGCGACGTCCGCGAGCGGATGTCCTATAATCGCGCGTCGCACAACCCAGCGCCGCCATCCGCGCATTATTCCATGACCGCGCAGTCCTTTCTTTCCGATTCGGGAAAAGATTTCACTCTGATTCACATCGATCGTTCGCTGATCGTCGTGAACAAGCCCACCCGTCTTCTTTCCGTGCCCGGGCGTGGTCCGGAGAAGCAGGATTGCCTGGTCACACGATTACAGGTCGAGTTCTCCGACGCTTTGATTGTGCATCGACTGGACTTCGACACCTCAGGACTGATTGTCCTGGCGCGAGGCAAGGCAATGCACCGCGAACTGAGCATCCTTTTCCAGGAGCGTCAGGTGGAGAAACGCTACGTCGCCGTAGTTGATGGAAAACCTGAAAAGGAATGCGGCGAGGTCAACCTGCCGTTAATTGTCGATTGGCCGAACCGCCCGTTGCACAAAGTCGATTTTGAAATCGGCAAGCCTTCCCTGACCCGATTCCAGGTCACCGCCTACGATCCGGAAAAGCATGCGTCGCGTGTTTCCCTGATTCCCGAAACCGGTCGTACCCATCAGCTGCGCGTGCATATGCAGGCGCTCGGCCACCCGATCCTCGGCGATCCCCTTTATGCCTGCGGAGATGCCCGGACCAAAGCGAACCGACTTCTTTTGCACGCCGAATACCTCGCTTTCAGCCACCCCGTTACAGGCAAGGCACTAAGCTTCAACTGCGCTGCGCCGTTCTGAAGACACAAAAAAAGCCTCCGGATCGCTCCGGAGGCTTCCATGAACCAGAGGTAAAGCTTACGCGCCGCGCCGCAGCGACTCGTTCAACGCCTCCAGCGCCTCGGAGCCGGGGCAGAGTTCGGCGACGCCGAGCTGGTTGAGCGGCGTTTCCACCGTATTCAGATAGCGGTGCAGCTCTTCCCCCGCGCTATCGACGTAGATCAGGCCGGTGACAATCTCGCCGAGGGCGTGCCGCTCCTGCAAGTAGTTCATCGCTCCGACGCGATCGGACGGATCGTAATCCTCGCCGAGTTTCCGGAGGCACAGGACCGAGCCGTCATGCTGGACGACGCGGCGCAGTTCGCCCGGAGCGTAAGTCGCGGTGATCTTGTCCTTGGGCAGGATCACGTCGAGCCTGTTGATCGCCTCGTTGTGTTCGCGCACATAGTCGTAGCTCTTGGTCGAGCCGGCGTGGTTGTTGAATGTCACGCACGGGCTGATCACGTCGATCAGCGCCGGCCCGCGGTGGCGCATGGCGCCCTTGATCAGCGGAATGAGCTGCTCCTTGTCACCAGAGAAGCTGCGCGCGACATACGTGGCACCAAGTTGCAGTGCAAGCGCCACGAGGTCGATCGGCGAGTCATTGTTAACCACGCCGCGCTTGCTCTTCGAGCCCTTGTCGGCGGTCGCCGAGAACTGTCCCTTGGTCAGGCCATACACGCCATTGTTCTCGACGATGTAAACCATGTTGACGCCGCGCCGCATGGCGTGCGCAAACTGGCCGATACCAATCGAGGCGGAGTCGCCGTCGCCGGACACGCCGAGATACAGCAGGTCGCGGTTGGCCGCAGCGGCGCCGGTCAGCACAGAGGGCATACGCCCGTGCGTAGTATTGAAGCCGTGTGAATTGCCGAGGAAGTAGTCAGGCGTCTTCGACGAGCAACCGATGCCGGAAAGCTTGGCGACGCGGTGGGGTTCGATGTCGAGGTCGAAGCAGGCCTGGACAACGGACGCACTGATCGAATCGTGGCCACAACCGGCACAGAGGGTGGAAATCGCCCCTTCGTAGTCGCGCTTGGTATAACCGAGCGCGTTCTTCGGGGTATCGGGACGTAGCAGTTTTGGTTTGGCAAGATAGGTCATGAGGCCACCTGTTGACGCAACGGAGTCACATTGTTTTGCTTGACGATGTCGGCGATGCGGCCGGTGATGAAACCAGCG
>QKII01000370.1 GCA_003249625.1 Propionivibrio sp.
AAGGCCTTCATCATGATCATGATCGGCGGCGCCGGGGTCACCCAGGGCGCGATCGTCGGCGGACTCCTGCTCGGCTTTGCCGAGGCAATCGGTTACGACCTGTTGCCCGGCAGCGTGACCTACCTGCTGATCTTTGTCGCCATGATCGTGTTCCTGGTCTTCAAGCCAAACGGTCTATTCGGAAAACCCTGGGGCTGAAAGCGCGGAGAAAACCATGAATCCTCAAAAGAAACGCGACCTCACGATTGCGGTCGGCATGCTCGGAATACTTGTCCTGTTGCCGCTCTTCACAGGTTCGTCACGTTACCTGCTGTCGGTGTTGATGAATTGCGCAGGGCTATCCCTGGTCGCCTTCGGCGTCTGGATCATCTTCACCATCGGCCGGATCAACATCTGCCAGGCAGGCTTTGCCTTGATCGGTGGTTATACGACGGCGATCATGCTGTCGCACTATGGCTTCAGCTACTGGATCGCCTTGCCGGCGTCCGCGCTGATAGCCGCGCTGATCGGTGCAGTGATCGGCACCTTCATCCTGAAGTTGCGCGGCATCTATTTCTCGATGCTGACCATCTGCATCACCGAAGCCATCCGGCTCGCCTTCCTCAATGGCGGCGACTTCACGCAAGCTTCCAAAGGCATCACCGGGTTACCCCAACCATTCGCCAGTGAATCAGCGCTCCCCATGTACTACCTGGCGGTTGCACTACTGGCGTTCGGCTTGCTGGTCACCTGGCGCGTTTATTACACCCGCCTCGGAAGGATCTTTCGTGCACTTCGACTCAACGAGGATCTGGCCGAGAGCTTTGGCACCAATGTGTGGCGCTACCGGGTCATGGCCTTCTCGATCGCTTGCGCCCTCGGCGGGCTTGGCGGCAGTTACTTTGCGGTATTTACGCAGAGCATCTACCCGCAAAGCTTTACCGTCGAACACAGCATCTACTTCGCCTTGTTCTGCTTCCTCGGCGGACTCGAATTCGTCAGCGGGCCAATGATCGGGGCCTTCACGCTGACCATCCTCTTCGAGCTGCTGAGCCGCTTCCAGCAATACCAGACCTTGATCTACGGCATCGTGATGATCGCGGTGATCCTGCTCCTGCCCAACGGTCTGATGGCGATCCGGGCGAAGTCTCTGGGAGGAAAAGCATGAGCACGCCCATTCTGGAAGTCAGCAACCTGACCAAGCGCTTTGGCGGACTGACTGCGAACGAGTCGATAAACCTCACGCTTGACGGACCCGTTGGTCAAGTCGTCTCGGTCATCGGACCCAACGGCGCAGGCAAAAGCACGCTGTTCAAGATGATTGCCGGATTTCTCAAGCCGACGAACGGCTCGGTGAGGTTGCACGGCAAGGAAATCTCCGGCCTGCCGCCGCACCGCATCGCACGACTCGGTCTGGTCCGCACGTTTCAGGAAACGACAACCTTTCCCGACCTGACCGCGCTTGAGCATGTTTCGCTCGCCCACCAGTTGCACCGCGAGGCGAGCGACATCGAGGGCCTGCTGGCGACACCGCGCGCACGCCGAGACGAAGTAAGGTTGGGCAAAAGTGCCATGGAGATTCTTGAACTCATGGAGTTGTCGGACTCGGCCAATGTTGCGGCGCGCCATCTGCCCCAAGGCTTGCTTCGACTCCTGGGTATCGCCATGGGACTGGCGGCACGCCCCGAGGTCTTGCTGCTTGACGAGCCTTTTGCCGGACTCAACCCGGAAGAAACCAACCGTGCCGTGGAAATCACGCGGCGGATCGCTTCGTCGGGGTTGTCAATCCTCCTCGTCGAACATGACATGAAGGCGGTGATGGCCATTTCGGACCGGATCCACGTACTGAATTTCGGCAAGAAGATCGCCGAGGGCACACCCGAAGAAATCCGCAACGATCCACACGTGATCGAAGCCTATCTGGGGCAAGAAGACGAGGAACTCGGACTATGACAGCTTCCATACCGCATCTCGAACTCACCGGCGTCTCGCTACGCTATGGAGAGGTCCGTGCACTGGAGGGAGTGAGCCTCTCCGTGCCAACCGGACAGATCATCGCGCTCATCGGCGCCAACGGTGCCGGCAAGTCGTCTACGTTGCGCGCCATCTCCGGTCTGCGCACCGTTGCCGCCGGCGAAGTCCGGCTCAATGGCCGTCTCATCAATTCGCCAACGCAACAGGAGCCAACACACACGCTGGTCCAGCAAGGCGTCGCGATGGTGCCGGAGGGGCGGCACGTTTTCCCGTACATGAGCATCAAGGACAATCTGCTCATGGGAGCCTATACCCGCCGCGACAAGGCGGAGATCGCAGCCGATCTCGAGCGGGTCTGCACGCGCTTTCCGAGGTTGAAGGAACGTTTCCATCAACAGGGATCGAGTCTGTCCGGCGGCGAACAGCAAATGGTGGCTATCGGCCGTGCGTTGATGGCCAAGCCGAAGCTGCTCCTGCTCGACGAGCCATCGCTCGGCATCGCGCCCCAGATCATTCGAACCATCGCACGCAGCCTTATCGAAATCAACCGCCGCGACGGCATAACGATTGTGCTCGTCGAGCAGAACAGCCGCATGGCTCTGGCGCTTTCGTCGTATGCCTACGTACTTGAAACCGGGCGTATCGCCCTGGAAGGACCGTCGAAGGAACTGATGGCCAACGAACAGGTGAAACGCCTGTATCTGGGCGCATGACGATTTTCCCTTTCAGTACAATCGCCATTCCGCTCCGGCAAGCCTATCCAACATCATGACTACCCACCTCAACAACCAGGAAATCTACGAAAGAATCTATGCGGCCATCAGCGATCGTCGCTTGCCGCCGGGAACCAAACTCAGCGAGGAGCGCCTGGCCAAGGCGTTTCACGCCAGCCGACCACGCATCCACGAAGTCTTGATGCGACTCAGCCAGGAACTCGTCATCGAACTGCACCTCAACCGCGGCGCTTTCGTCGCCAGTCCGACGCCACGCGACCTTCGCGATGTCTTCGCGGTTAGACGCGCGCTCGAACGAGCCATCGCGGTCGAACTCTGCGAAAAATTCGCCGGCCAGACCGTCGCCGTCCTGCATACCCATCTCGACAATGAGGAGGCCGCCCGAAAATCGGGCGCTCGCGACGTGCTGGCCCGCCTGACCGGTGAATTCCACGTCCGCTTGGCGGAGATCACCGGCAACCGCCTGTTCAGCGACAACCTGCGCCGTCTGATCGCCCTGACCAGCCTGGCGATCGCCCAGTACGACTCGCAGACCAGCAACGCGTGCCCGGATCACGAGCACGCCGACCTCGTGGCCGCCATCGAAGCCGGCGACGCACGGCGTGCGGAGAAGATCATGCTCGAACATCTCGATCACGTCGAACAAGGCATCCAGATTCCGGCCACGGAATCGGATGAGCTCGATTTCGAGCAGATATTCCAGCTTGAACAAAAAGCCCCTGTTTCCGAAACACGCACCGCGGCAGAACCGAAAAAGCGTGCAACGACACGCAAACCAGCCGCCGCCAAGGAGCCGTCATGACCACGATCTACCCGCGCGACCTCATCGGCTACGGAAGGACGCCACCGCATGCCGACTGGCCGGGACGGGCGCGCATCGCCGTGCAATTCGTCCTCAACTACGAAGAAGGCGGCGAAAACTGTGTTCTCCACGGCGATGCGGGCAGCGAGCAGTTCCTGTCGGAAATGTTCAACCCGGCAAGCTATCCGGATCGCCATCTCTCGATGGAATCGATCTACGAGTACGGGTCGCGCGTCGGTGTCTGGCGCATCCTCCGCGAATTCGAAAAACGCGGGTTGCCGATGACCATTTTCGGCGTATCGATGGCACTGCAACGCCACCCGGAACTCACGGCCGCCTTCAAGGAACTGGGGCATGAGATCGCCTGTCACGGATGGCGGTGGATTCATTACCAGACGCTGGACGAGGCGACC
>QKII01000347.1 GCA_003249625.1 Propionivibrio sp.
CTCGGCGCCCCTGCCGGACACATCCGGTGTGATTGCCGCCGACATCGACCTGGGCGATCTGAGCCGTTTTCTGGGCACGTTGGCGCTGACTGAAAACGCAGCCATTCTCATCGTAGACAAACAGAGCCGGGTACTGGCTTTCCATGGAAACGGCCCCGACTACCTTGGCTTGCGTATCCCCGCACTCGCCCCGATCGATTCAACGAACCATCCTGTACTTCAATCGCTTGGCAACAATCCGGCCGGCGAAATCACGAAAATCCTCAATCTCGAAATCCAGGGCGTTCAACGCCAGTTTGTCGTCGCTGACAGATTGTCCAGCCCAGTTCCGCAGGTTAGTTTCCGCGTGATATCAGTGGCTCCACTGGACGACTTTGTCGGACCCGTCGAACAGGCTCGCAGGGGGGTGTTGCTGGTTACAGGAGCAATTCTGCTTCTGCTGTTCCCTTTATCGATCCTTGGATCACGGCAGGTCGTCAATGCACTAGCGCAACTAGCCAGGAATTCCGAACACATCAAAAAGCTTGATCTGTCATTCACCCCTTTTTCTCCTGAATCATCTCTCTACGAGATCAACACGCTGAGCGAAGCACAGATCGTGATGCACAATTCAATTCGCGAGCGAACCCAGGATCTCAAGTCAACTCAGGAAAAACTGACTCGCCTTGTAGAGAATGGACTCCTGCTGTCAAGCGAGCGCGACCGCCAGAAGCTGCTTCGCCATATCCTTTTCGGGGCACGCGAGATTGCCCATTGCGCAGCGGGAACAATGTATCTCAAAACCAACGACGACACGCTCAGGTTTGCCCTGCGAACCAGCGACGACATCCTGCCTGACTTCGAAGTCCCTCTTCATGATTTGAAGACCGGCGCACCGATGACCGGTTACGTATCCAGCTATGCCGTGCTGAATAACGAGACGGTCATCATCGACGACGTGTATAGCGAAAACCGCTTCGACCTCTCGGGCACGAAGCGTTTCAGCGAACAGACCGGTTTCCGTACCGTATCGATGCTCACGGTCCCTCTGGCCCCCCGATCCGACGAGGTCATCGGCGTACTCCAGTTGATGAACGCGCTGGATGCCGAGACAGGCGAAGTTATCCCCTTCCCGAAGGAACTGGTGAGATTCGTTGAAGCCCTGGCGGCCCAATCGGCGGTGGCGCTGGAAAACCACAATCTGCTGGCAGCACAGAAAGACCTGATGGATTCGATGATCAAGGTGATTGCCGGCGCCATCGACGCGAAAAGTGTTTACACGGGCAACCACTGCAAACGCGTGCCGGAGCTTGCCGTAATGCTGGCCGAAGCGGCTGGAGACATTCGCGAAGGCGCACTCGCCGACTTCCGTTTCACGACCGAGGACGAATGGCGCGAATTCCGTATCGGCGCATGGCTGCACGACTGCGGCAAGGTCACGACGCCTGAACATGTCATCGACAAAGCGACGAAGCTTGAAACGATTTGCAACCGGATCCATGAGGTCCGAACCCGGTTCGAGGTTCTTCTGCGGGATGCCCGAATCGATCAGTTGCAGGCACTCCTGTCCGGAGTGCCCGAACCCGAAACCGAACGGACGTTTCTTGAGCGGCGAAAAAATCTGATTTCAGATTTCCAGTTCGTCGCCGAATGCAACATCGGCGGCGAATTCATGACGCAGGAGCACATCGATCGTCTACTGAAAATCAGTGAACAGACGTGGACGCGGAACTTCGACAACCGCCTCGGTCTGTCGAACGAAGAACTGCATCGGTTCCAATCCATGCCCGCGCCGACGCTCCCCGCCACGGAACGTCTGCTTTCCGACCAGCCCTGGCATATCGTCCCGCGAACTGACAAGCGCTTACTCGACCCACGCTACGGTTTTCGCATCGACGTTCCGGAACATCTTTACGATTTCGGCGAGATACATAATCTGCTCGTCGCACGGGGAACCCTGACTGCCGAAGAACGATTCAAGGTCAACGAGCACATCATCCAGACCATCATCATGCTCGAAAGCATGCCGTTTCCGAGGACCATGCAACGGGTTCCGGAATACGCGGGGGAGCATCATGAAACGCTGCTGGGAGAGGGGTACCCGCGAAAGAAGACGCCGGACCAGCTATCCATCCCTTCCCGAATCATGGCGATTGCCGACATATTCGAGGCACTGACGGCATGCGACCGTCCTTACAAGAAACCCAAGACGCTTTCCGAGTCGCTCAGGCTCCTCGCCACTTTCCGCGATCGGCACCACATCGACGCCGAACTGTTCGAGCTGTTTCTTACCTCCGGTGTTTACCAACGCTATGCCGTCCGATTCCTGGAACCTTGGCAAATCGATGCGGTGGATATTCACGAGTATCTGCGCCATCCCGAGGATGAAGAGCTTCCAGACAATCCCATGGAGGAAAAAACATGCGAATTCCGACAATCCTGATCTGCACAGCCCTCGCCCTCCCGGCGTGGTCGGAAGACACGGCCATCGGTTATGTCAAAACTGCCAATGGCGACACATCGATCATCAATGACAGCGTTGTGGTGCATGCCGAGGCAGGAACCCCGATCCAACGAGGGAGCACCCTGAAAACCGGTGTAAATAGCAGCATGGGCGTCACGTTCAAGGATGAAACAGTGATGTCTTTTGGCCCGGAGACAGAAATCACCGTCGATGAATACCTGTATGTTCCCGCCCAAGACAAGCTCAGCCTGGTCGCAAAACTGGCAAAAGGCAGTCTGAACTACATCTCGGGAGTCATTGCAAAATTGCGGCCCGAGGCAGTTTCCGTCGTTACTCCTTCAGGAACGATCGGTGTCCGCGGCACCCATTTCGCCGCGAAGGTCGAGGAGAAAAACGATGACTAACGTAACCGGAAAATCTCTCTTCCCGGCACTATGCATCGGTCTCTTTCTCACTGGATGCGCCAGCCAGCCACAATCCTACGTCGTTCTCCTGGAGAACCCCGATCAGACTGCCGGAGCGATCATCGTGAAAGGCCCCAAGGGCGAGCATGTGGTTACCACCGCGCGGCACGGCCTTCCTCTGGACGGATCGGCATCGCCCCAGCGGATCAACGATGCGAAGCTGGAGAAAGATTTCGCAGAAGCTTTTTCTGCAACGCCCCCCCTTCCCGTTCATTTCCTGCTGTACTTCGACAAGGGAGGGGTGAAGCTGACTCCCGACTCTGAAGCACTCCTTGAGAAAATCGTTGCACTGTCGGCAACCCGGACCGCCATCGACCTGTCTGTCATCGGCCACACGGACACCGAAGGCCCTGCCGATCTGAACGAAGGCCTGGCCCTGAAACGTGCCACTACGGTCGCCGAAATGCTCAGGATCAAGGGACTCGAGGCGCGTGCGCTGGTGATTGAATCGCACGGCGAGCGCAACCTTCTCGTAAAGACACCGGACAACACACCCGAGCCGCGCAATCGGCGGGTCGAGGTGTCGATCCGCTGATCGGATCCGTAGCATCCCCGGATAACCGAACCATCGTTGGCCGTCAGCACGATTCGCCCTCGGAGAAGATAGTGATGGACAACCGCCGGTCAAGACGCTTCGGGGTCATCCTTCCGACCGCCATGGCGCTGATCGGCGCGGCATTACTGTGGTTGGACCCCTTCCCGCTTCAGGTCGCTCGCCATGCCCTGTTCGACCAGTATCAACGATGGAACCCGCGGACGTACCACTCGTCACCTGTCCGCATCATCGATATTGACGAAGAAAGCCTGAGGCGAATCGGCCAATGGCCATGGCCGAGAACTCGGCTCGCCGAACTGATCGAGCGATTGAAAGAAAAGGGCGTGGCAGCGATCGCTTTCGACGCGGTATTCGCCGAAAGCGATCGAACCTCGCCGCGAAATGCAATGAAGGCTTGGGCAATTGCTTCGAAAGAAGTACGCCA
>QKII01000417.1 GCA_003249625.1 Propionivibrio sp.
CAGCGTGCGGGAACGTTTGTGTACAGCCGCTCGAGATTCGACAGGCCTCCGCCGAGTACGATGACTTCGGGGTCGAGAACGTTGATGATTTGTGAAAGAGCCTTCGCAAGGCGGCGCTCGTAGCGTTGCAGCGAGGCTGCGCAGTCGGGGTCGCCACGGGCGGCAAGTGCTTCAATCGCGGGTACGTCAAGCAGGTTGCCGGTATGCCGCGCGTGATCGGCGCTCAGTCCCGGTCCGGATAACCAGGTTTCGATGCAGCCTTGGCGTCCGCAATAGCAGCGGGGCGGCGGTAGTGTTTCTTCCTCCGGGTAGGGCATTGGATTGTGCCCCCACTCTCCGCAGATGTGGTTGGCTCCGGTTAGCAACTGACCGTGAGCGACGATTCCACCGCCAACTCCAGTTCCGAGAATGATGGAAAAAACGATCTGGGCGTCGCGCCCCGCCCCATCCACCGCTTCGGAAAGTGCCAGACAATTGGCATCGTTCTCAATGCGGATTTTGCGCTGCAGCAGCGTTTCAAGATCACGGCGCAACGGCTGTCCGTTCAGGCAGTTGGAGTTCGCATTCTTGATACTTCCATCAACTGCCGATTCGGCGCCAGGAATGCCAATACCGACCGTACCGCGGCAGTTGAGCGCATTTTCTGCATAGTCGACCAACCCGGCGATCGTGGCAACCGTGCCTCGGTAATCGCCTTGCGGTGTGGCGACGCGTTGGCGCAGCAATTCGGTGCCGGCAGGGTCGAGCGCAATGATTTCGATCTTTGTGCCGCCAAGGTCTATTCCGAGCCGGAGTTCCGGCAGAACGGCGGGGGATGTGGCGCGGGGGAAAGGCATGGGAACGAGGAAAATGGCCAACATGGCCGGGGGGAATCCAGCAATCGATTCTAACTCAGCGGGGCCTGCTCCCGGGCGGGCGTACAATCGTTTTTCGCGACAAAAAATGGTTGCCCGCGTGAGTTTTCAATCGCACAAGTCGAGTCTTTTTCAGGAGGGGGCATGCTGGTTCGACTGACATCGAGCACGTCCGGCGAAATGATCATGTTTGCCGAACATGCTCACCAGTTGTGGGAGTGGATGGGCAAGGAGGGTTCGGCGCACGGGGTGTTTACCACTGAGCAGTTGCCTGCGGCCATCGATAGACTGCGCCGGGGTATCGAACAGGACAAGCTGGCGACCAAACGGCGGGCTGAGGAGGCTCGTGCGGCGGAAGAGGCGGCCAGCGAAACGGAAGATGAGGACGTCGAAAAGAAAAAGGAGGTCCCCGAGGCAGCCGTGTCGCTTGCCCAGCGTGCGCAGCCACTACTCAAACTGATGGAATGGACGTGCAGGGAGGATGGCTTCATCACCTGGGAGGCGCAGGCCGATTTTTGATCCGGGACCGGCGGTCGCACTGTCGGTAGACCGCTGCGGTCCGGGTATGAGTGAAACGCTCACACGCTTGTCGAAATCGACGATGCCAGTGAGGACAGGAATGAACTGCTGCTGTCACCACCATAGGCGTGCATGAGCTCCATTATCTGCCGGTAAACCTGGGCGTCTGAGAGCGCGCTGTCAGAGCTGTCGCTGGCTGTGGAGTTGCTGGCGGTTTCGTTGGTCGTGATGTTGTTGGCTTGGGCGTAGGCCATCGCCTCGGCGTTGCTGACTACGCCGTCCTGGTTGGTGTCGGCCGCGTCGAAGTTTTCCACGATACTGCTGAGCAATGAAGATCGCGCAGGGTCGGTGCTGCCGATTTCTTCAAGTTGCGTGGTCAGTTCTTCGGCAGTGAACCCGGTTGCCGTACTTGTGGACGTCGCTGTAGCGCTTGCGGTAGCCGCGGGCGTCAGGTCGTTGGCCTCGGCGTAGGCCATGGCTTCCGCGTTGCTGACCGTGCCGTCGCTATTGGTGTCGGCGGCTTCGAAGTTCTCGAGAATGCTGCTGATCAGCGAGGAGCGTGCGGAGTCCGTGTCGCCAATCTCTTCGAGCTGGCTGGTCAGTTCCTCTTCGGTGAATCCCGTGTCGCTATCGGACGCCGGCGGAGGGGGCGGCGGTGGCATCATGCCGCTCATCCGCGACTGGTCGTATTGGCTGTTCAGTGTTTCGGAGAGTGTTTCGAGCGCGCTGGAAAACTCGCTTTCGGTGATTTTGCCGTCACTGTCGCTGTCGAGTTGAGTGAAGACATCCTCGGCATTGGTGTCACTGGTGGTGAGGGTGGAAAAGGCCGAAACCAGGTCCTCTTTCTCGATGTAGCCTTTGTTCGAACTGTCTATCTTGGAGAATAGATAGCTCGCTGCGCTGCTGTAGCTGCTGATGCTTGTCAGGGTACTCATGGTGAACTCCCGGAGTGTTGAATGAGATGACCGTGCGTTGCCCGTCGCGGGCAGGCGCCGATCCGCAGTCTTACTGGCAAGTTATCGGCCAGAACCTCTTTAGAAAGAGGATGTTTTGGGTAAAGCGGAGTAAATCCCGGTGAAGCGCAAAGGTGTTCGTGATTGAGCCGGCGGCTTTGATCGCGATTTGCGTACGAGACTGAGCGAAAATCTGCAATAAAAACTGGAGAAACGGTGGTGGTTGCCGGCGTTCCGGCAAGAACTACCGGTTGTTGTAAATCCCGGTAAACTCGGGAAGATTAGCGATTTTCTGCCGGTATCATTTCGCCCATGTCCGAGAGTTCAAGCAAGTTGTCCGACGCGTCACACCGCGTTCTGCTGGTCGACGATGACGTTGATCTGGTGTCCCTGCTGCACGATTACCTCGTCAGTGACGGTTATTCTGTGACGGTCGCTCACGAGGGTGAGTCGGCGTTGAGACTGTTCGCCGCGCAGCCGCCCGATATTGCGGTTGTCGACGTAATGATGCCCGGCTTCAGCGGAATCGAGGTGTTGCGCCGAATCCGGGCGCGCAGCAGCATGCCGGTGCTGATGCTGACCGCGCGCGGTGACGATGAGAGCCGCATCCTCGGTCTCGAACTCGGTGCTGACGATTATGTCGCCAAGCCCTGCACGCCGCGCGAATTGAGCGCCCGTCTGCGCGCGATCCTGCGTCGAACCCAAGCGTCTTCCGTTGCGCCCGACTCGGTGTGTGTCGGCGAACTGGCGCTGTATTCGGCACAACGGCGTATCGCTTGGGGCGGGGATGATCTGCAACTGACTAACGCCGAGTTCAACCTGCTCGAACTGCTGATTCAGAACGCCGGACAGGTGGTGAGCAAAGCGCTCTTGTCCGAGCAGGGGTTGGGGCGACCGTTTCAACGCTACGACCGCAGCATCGATGTGCATCTGAGCAGTATCCGGCACAAGTTGCCGCTTCTCTCGGACGGGCGGCCGCGCATCCAGGCAGTGTTGCGCAAGGGTTACCAGCTGTTGACCGACTGACGCTCCGTTATGACGCCTTTCATTCGCGGGCGCCTCTTCTGGAAGATCTTCGTTTTTTTCTTCCTGGCGCAGGTAGCCGGCATCGTGGCAACCGGTGTGGCTATCTGGGCGACGCTGCCAGATGGCGCCAGTGGTTTTCCTCCTCCTCCTCCTCCCGAAGCCGCACCAGCCATGCCGCGTCCAGGTATCTCAGCGCCAATGAGCTTGCCACACGCGCCGGATGGTCCACCTTTGCCGCCGACCGGGCCGCAGTTTCCGCTCAAGCACCTGTTGGCCGGCACTGTCGCCAGTCTGGTTTTTTCTGCCCTGCTGGCTGCGTACATCGCTCGGCCGGTCCGACGCCTGCGCGCGGCGCTGCGGGCCGGCGCCAGCGGGCAGTTGACTACCGATTTGACCGAATCAATGGGCGGGCGGCGCGACGAACTTGCCGATCTCTGCCGGGATTTCGACCGCATGGCCAATCATATCGATCAGCTGATGCAGGGGCAAAGGCGCCTGATGCACGATGTGTCGCACGAAATGCGTTC
>QKII01000300.1 GCA_003249625.1 Propionivibrio sp.
GACCACCTCGAAACGACACCCTGTCGTCTCGAAACTGTCGGCGACTGCGGGGATCCTGCCGAGCACATACATAATCAGGCCACCCAGGGTGTTATAGGCGTTCTCATCCTCGCCGGGGAACTCATCCTCGATGTCGATTGCTGCTTTGAGGCGCTCAATCGAAACACTGCCGTCGATCAGCCATGAACCGTCTTCGCGCACGACGATATCTTCGTCCACTTCGCCATCGGACGACGGAACATCGCCGACGATGGATGACAACACGTCAGTCAGGGTAACCAGCCCTTGCAGTTCCCCGTATTCATCGACTATCAGCGCACATTGCTGACGTGCCCTGCGGAAGCTTTCCAGCAGATGTGTCGTAGTCATTCCCTCAGGAACGAACAATGGCGATCGCAAAGAACGTTCGATATCAAGCGACTCCCCGGCCAATGCAGCCTTGAGAAGATCCGCCGTACGCAAGATTCCTACTATATGCTCCAGCCCATCGCGGCATACCACGACACGCGTGTAAGGACTATCGGAAAGACACGTTCTGATTTCCTCGGCCGGCGCATCGAGGTCGAGGACGTAAATGTCATTACGGTGAGTCATGATCGCCCCGATACGCTGCTCATCGAGCCGCAGCACGTTCGAGACAATCGCCTGCTCGCTCTCGTGGAACACACCGGCCTCGGCGCCCTGCTCCATCAGCACATTGATCTCATCGTCCGTTACGGGTGCTCCGTTGCTCTTTCGCGCCCCTATGACTTTCAAGACGAGCGTCGATGACGAAGACAGCAACCAGACGAGTGGTCGGGCTGCACGCGCAAGAAACGTCATCGGGGTTGCAACGATCGCAGCAACGGTCTCCGGCGCCAGCAGCCCGAGGCGCTTGGGAACCAATTCGCCAACGACCACGGAAAAATAGGTCAGAGCCACCACCACCACCGACAGTGCCAGACCGTGCGCATACGGTTGCATCAACGGAATTTCCGCCAACCACTGCCTGAGCGGATCGGCAAGCGCGTTCTCGCCGATCGCCCCGCTCAGTATGCCGACAGTGGTAATTCCTACCTGGATCGTCGACAAAAAAGCAGAAGGTTCTTCATTCAACTCCAGAGCGGTTTTCGCGCCGGGAGAACCGTCGTCGGCGAGATTTTGCAAGCGTGACCTGCGCGAAGAGACGACAGCGATTTCCGACATAGCCAGAACGCCGTTGAGCAGGATCAAAAATATCAGCAGGACGAGATCCATTCGATGACTCCAGGTGTTCCTGGATTATGTCGGTCAATCCAGCAGTTCATGCTCGAGTGATTCATGCAACCTGACAGGCGCGGCGAGTTTTTTTCGCATCCGCAAATTAAGCATTTCCACCGCTAGAGAGAACGCCATGGCGAAATAGATGTAACCCTTCGGCACGTGGTGTCCCAAACCTTCCGCAGCCAGCGCCATGCCAACGACCAGAAGGAAAGACAGCGCCAGCATCTTGATCGATGGATGTGCCGAAACGAATTCCCCGATGTAGCGGGCAAAAAGCATCATCAAACCGACCGAAGCAACGACGGCAGCAATCATGACTGCCACATCCTTGGCCATGCCGACAGCGGTGATGATCGAATCGAGTGAAAAGACCAGATCGACAACCATGATCTGCATGATGATGGCAGCAAAACTCGCTTTGACTTGCTTGCTTGTATGCGCCTCCTCCTCACCTTCAAGCAGTTGGTGGATTTCCTGGGTACTCTTCCAAAGCAGAAAAAGCCCGCCAAGGAACAATACGATGTCGCGCGGCGAGAATGGGTGACCCATCACGCTGAACAAGGGTTCGGTAGCGCCGACCATCCACGACAACAGAAGCAACAAGCCAACCCGCATAAACATAGCGAAAAACAGGCCGGTCCGCCGGGTTTTCTCGCGCGATTCCTTTGGCACACGATCAACGAGAATCGAGATGAAAATAATGTTGTCGATCCCCAGCACCAACTCCAGCGCGGTTAGCGTAAAAAATGCAATCCAGGCTTCCGGGCTCAGCAACAACGACAGCAAATCCATATCGATTCAGTTCCAAACGAAAAGATGGTCCGGCGACGATTATACCGGTCATGCATCACCCGCTCTGAAAAATAGACGGAATGGCGCGCCTTGCTGAAGATATTGGAGACCCATCGTCACCAACGGTACGCCCTGCTGCGAGCCATCTCAACAGCGAGCAGATTGCCCGGAGCCTTCCACCGCCACGATGGCCTTCGCTTGATTGAAGTCATCGGCGTAGCCAGAAGCATACAAGCAACATGCGAGTTGGTTGGCAATCGGAGAAGGAAGCATTACTTCACCATCCAGTACGCGCCTTGTCCAGTCAGCCGATGTCTTTGCATCACATGCATCTGGGAGGTTTGGCAGCGTTTTCAGGCTATCGTGCTCGGCTTCGAAAAGAATGTCGCAACCACCCTCATGCAAGTGCTCGATGCGTGGTCGCCGTTTCGGGTTGGCATACGGCTCGCCCTCTGTAGCGCGTGCCAGCAATGCATGGATCCCCAGAGAGCCGATGACTTCTCGCATCGTTTCGATATAGTCGGGATGAGTCGCCGCAGCCAGCAGCAGCCCTTCGCCCCGGAAGGGGTCGAGCATCTTGACGAGGCTGTGCGCACTATTGCGCACGCCGAGGCGACTACGCAACAACAACAGGTTGTTCAAACCTGGCGAGATCGCCGAGAGCGGTACAAAAGCAATGCCGTTTTCATCCAGTGTTTGTTGTGCCTGCAGGATGCTCGCGCACGGCATCATTCCAAATTCTCGAAATACTTGCGCGGAGGTTACCCGCCCGTACCCCTCGATAAGGCCGTGCACCACGACAGGCACGCCATAGCGCTTCAAAAGAAATGCCAGCAAGGGCGTCAGATTTACTCCCTTCCGTGAACCGTTGTACGACGGGATAACAACCGGCCGGAAACGTCCTGCCGGGCGCTGCAACGCGTAGTGCCGTTCGTTCAGCGCCGTCAGGAAGCCGAGCATCTCATTGATGCTCTCGCCTTTCAGGCGCAAGGCGATCGTGATCGCACCCAGTTCAAGTTCGGGAACACCTCCATCGAGCATTGCACCGTAAAGTTGTTGCGCCTCCTCAAGCGAAAGATCGCGTGCGCCCTCACTGCCTCGCCCAAGTTCCCGAATAAAATGCGCGTAGTTCATCCTGTTCCCGAAATGCGTTGCGACGTGGTGAAATCGACGATCGGAAAAACAAGCCCAGCATCCCGACCTGCATGGGACAGAGCAACAGTTATGCCAGGAAAAGAAAGACAGTACTCAGCCGGTACCTATGAGAAAACTCCTGAGGAACTGCATTATGTTGGTGCGGCGACAAGAGAAAAGCGCATCAAGACGGAGCGAAATCACTTGATGCGCTGTAGTTTTGGTCGTCCAGCCGTTGGGGGCGGATCACGGTCATCTCCCGCACCGGCTTCCGATTTGTCCGATGACGGCGATGACTCAACTTCTCCCGGCAACTCCGCTTCGAACGCCATCCCCGCACCATTCTCCCGTGCATAAATAGCTGTCACATTGCCCACGGGAAAGTAAATGTCGCGCGCGACGCCTCCGAAACGGGCCTGGAAGCTGACCGCATCATTGGCGATCTGCAGATTACCCGTCGCTTCGTACCCGACATTCAGGACTATTTGCCCGTCCCTGACGAATTCGCGCGGAACACGCGCCCATTCATCAACCTTGACTGCGATGTAAGGGGTAAACCCATTGTCGGTGCACCATTCGTGAATGGCACGGATCATGTACGGTTTGGTCGAGGGCAGATTCTTGGACATGTGCTTGCCGAGTTAGGTCAGAACCCCGGACACGTTGCACCGGGGATTTCAGAAGAACTGTTGACTACAATGCACCTCAGCGGCGCATGGCCTTTTCCGAAGGCGTCAGCGCATCGATATATCCTTGACGGCTGAAGATACGCTCGGCGTACTTCATCAAGGGTGCCGCCGACTTGGGCAACTCAATTCCATAGTGGTCTAGACGCCATAGCAAAGGCGCAATAGCCACATCAAGCATCGAGAAATCGTCGCCCAGCATGTGCTTCTGCTTGACGAACACCGGAGCCATTTCTGTCAGTCTGTCACGAATAGTCTGTCGAGCTTTGTCCGCCGTTTTCAGGTTTTTCTCCAACGCCTCTATATGTGCGAACACTTCGCGTTCCATGGTCACCAGCAACTGACGAGCACGGGCGCGCATGATCGGATCAGGCGGCATTAACTGCGGATGGGGAAAGCGCTCATCGATGTATTCGTTGATGATGTTCGGCTCGTAGAGGATCAGATCACGCTCGACCAGCACCGGTACACGCCCATAGGGATTGACCATGGCGATGTCTTCCTGCTTGGCAAACAGGTCCACATCGATCACCTGGAAATCCATCCCCTTTTCGTAAAGGACGATACGGCAACGCTGGCTGAACGGACAGGTCGTGCCCGAATAAAGATTCATCATGTTCAATACCCCTAAAAAACAAAACCGGCACCGTGACGGCGAATCCTCTTGCCGACGATGCCGAAGCCTGAACCAGGCGGTTACTCAATTCTTTTGTACGTCTTTCCAGTATTCCTTCTTCAGCGCATACGACACGCCGAACAGGACCAACAGGAACAC
Organism: Propionivibrio sp.; assembly: GCA_003249625.1. The sequence goes on from QKII01000300.1 coordinate 4,630, forward strand.
CAGCACACCTGCACCGATCTGTTTGCGAAGGCCCGCGGCAGGTTCCCCCGCCCAAACCAGAAAGCCTACTAGATCAGTGATCTGCTTGTCGAATTCCGCCGGTGACAACTTACCCGGCGAGGCGAGACTCAGCTCGTGCGTCTCGTGATCGAAACGTTGCTGCCCCTGCAGTTCCCACAAGGCATGCGGCATTCCCACGTTCTCAAACAGCACGTTGTTCCAGCCGGTCGGTCGCTTTTCGTCAACATAGAAGGAACGCAGGTAGGTATAGAGCCAGTCGGCCCCGCTCCCGTCAGCAGAAGCCCGCGCTCTCGCCACCAAGGAAAGATCAGGCGGCGTGACACCGAACCATTGTTTCTGTTCCGCGGGACGGGCAGCCACACGCATCGGCTCGCCGATCTTTTCTGCGGTGAACATCAGGTTATCCTTGATCTGCTGCTCCGTCAGACCAAGTTCCGTCAAGCGGTTGTAACGCACAAAGCTCATCCCATGACAGCTAAGGCAGTAATTGACGAAGGTCCGCGCACCGTTCTGTAAAGCAGCCTTGTCACCCTGCACATCCGGAACCTTGTCGAGCGCAACGCCACCACCCGAAGCCAGGACGGCGAGCGGAACGAACAACAAACACAGCAGGAGCTTCTTCACGATGTCCGCTCTCATTTGTAGGTCACCCTTTCCGGCTCCGGTTTGCACTTGTCGATCTTCGAATACCAAGGCATCAACAGGAAAAACGCAAAGTACACCACGGTACAAAGTTGCGAGACGAGTTCGCTCACAGGAGACGGCGGCTGTGTACCAAGGTAGCCAAGTGTCAGGAAGGCTACGACAAAAACAGACAGGAAGGTCTTGTAGATCGGCCCGCGATAGCGGATCGACTTGACCGGGCTGCGATCGAGCCACGGCAGGAAGGCGATGATCACGACCGAGGCTCCCATCGCAACGACACCCCAGAACTTCGCCTCGAGGCCGAAGATCGGCCAGACGACAGCGCGCAGGATCGAGTAGAACGGCGTGAAGTACCAGACCGGCGCGATATGCGGCGGCGTCTTCAATGGGTCGGCCGGGAAAAAGTTGTTGTACTCGAGGAAATAGCCGCCACCCTCTGGGGCAAAAAAGACCACGGCGAAAAAAACCATCAGGAAGGCCACCACGCCGACAATGTCCTTCACGGTGTAGTAGGGATGAAACGGAATCCCGTCCAGAGGAATTCCGTCGGCACCAAGCCGCTTCTTGATCTCGATGCCGTCCGGATTGTTCGACCCAACCTCATGCAAGGCGATGATGTGCGCCGCGACCAGCCCAAGCAAGGCCAGCGGCACGGCAATCACATGGAACGAGAAGAAGCGGTTGAGCGTCGCATCCCCGATCACGTAGTCGCCGCGAATCCAGGTCGACAGCGGTTCACCTATCAACGGAATGGCGGAAAACAGGTTGACGATCACCTGAGCGCCCCAGAAAGACATCTGCCCCCACGGCAACAGGTAACCCATGAAAGCCTCGGCCATCAGCACCAGAAAAATCAGCATGCCGAAGACCCAGATCAACTCGCGCGGCTTGCGATAGGAGCCATAAAGCATTCCGCGGAACATGTGCAGATAGACCACCACAAAAAACGCCGATGCGCCGGTCGAGTGCATGTAGCGGATCAACCACCCCCAGTTAACGTCGCGCATGATGTACTCGACGCTGGCGAAAGCTGCGGGTACGCCACTGGCGTTGAGCGCGGCATCCGGCTTGTAGAACATCACCAGAAAGATGCCGGTGATGAGTTGGATGGCCAGGACGACGATCGCCAGCGAGCCGAAGAAATACCAGAAATTGAAATTCTTCGGTGCGTAATACTCGGAGAGATGGCCCCGCCACAACGAGGTTGCGGGAAAGCGCGCATCGAACCATTCGAGCAGGTTGCCTTTCAGCGACCCGTCGGACTTGTATTTCTCGTAACCGGAATTTGCAGCCATCGCTTACGCCCCTTTCGTGTCTTCGCCGATCAGGATGCGCGTATCGGACAGGTAGGTATGCGGAGGTACCACCAAGTTACTGGGGGCGGGCTTGTTGCGATAGACACGCCCAGCGAAGTCGAAGGTAGACCCATGACACGGACAGAGAAAACCGCCTTGCCAGTCCGCGGGCATCCCTTCTTCGGCACCCTTCTTGAATTTCGAAGTCGGCGAGCACCCCAGATGGGTACAGATACCGATGGCGACCATCAGGTTCGGCTTGATCGAGCGGGTTGGATTCTTGCAATAGGCGGGCTGCTGTTTGCTGTCCGACTTCGGATCGGCCACCGCATCATCTAGTTTCGCGAGAGTGTCGAGCATTTCCTGACTGCGGTTGATGATCCACACCGGTTTGCCACGCCACTCGACGGTAATCATTTGCCCCGGCGCCAGATTGGAGACATCCACTTCAACCGGCGCTCCGGCCGCCTTGGCCCGCTCGGACGGAAGCATGCTCGATACGAACGGCACCACCGCAGTCACGGCACCGGCTCCGCCGACCGCAGCTGTCGCCACAATCAACCGCCGTCTGCCACAATCCACCTTACCCTCTGTGCTCATCGTGCCGATCCCCGACGGTTAGTCTGATTATTAGGAACAGGGGCGGATTATACGCAAGATCCGCGCTGCAAAAAAGCGCCTGAGCGCGCCAAATACTTAATCTGCAAGCGATTTCCGCTCCCGCATAGCCTGCGCCAGCGTACCGGAATCAACGTATTCGAGCTCTCCGCCAACCGGAACACCTCGCGCAATGCGTGACACACGCAGCCCCCGACTTTTGAACATTTCGCTCAGATAATGAGCCGTCACTTCGCCTTCGTTGGTGAAATTGGTAGCCAGGATCACCTCGCGGACGATGCCATCACTCGCCCGTGCCAACAGACGTTCGAGTTGCAATTCGCGCGGCCCAACCCCGTCCAGGGGCGACACCCTCCCCATCAAAACGTAATAGAGACCGGAGTACGCCTGCGTTTGTTCCATCATATTCATGTCGACCGGCGTCTCGACCACACAAAGCAAAGCCGGATCGCGTTTCGTCGATCTGCAGCGCTCGCAAAGCTCGCCCTCGGTAAAGGTATTGCAGCGCTGGCAGTGCCGGAGCAAATTCAACGTCTGATGCAATGCATCGACCAGGCGCTGCGCACCTGGACGGTCGTGTTGCAAAAGATGATACGCCATGCGCTGCGCCGACTTCGGACCGACGCCCGGCAGGCAGCGCAAGGCCTCAATCAGCTTCTCCAGACTTGATGGCTCAGCAGCCATCAGAAGGGAAGCTTCATCCCTGCGGGCAGGTTCATTCCGGCTGTGAATCCCGCCATGCGTTCACGCGTCACCTCGTCGACACGACGCATCGCGTCATTAACCGCCGCCGCCACCAGATCCTCCAGCATTTCCTTGTCGTCCATCACCGAATCGTCAATGCTTACGCGACGCACGTCATGCGCACAGGTCATCGTTACTTTCACCATCCCGGCGCCGGATTGCCCTTCTACTTCAACCTGCGCGAGCTGCTCCTGTGCCTTCTTCATGTTTTCCTGCATCATTTGCGCCTGCTTCATCAGGCCGGCGATTCCGCCTTTCATCATGGTACGTGCCTCAATAAGTGTGGGTAATTAAACGGGTTTGATCGATGATTCGATCAGCGTGGCATCAAAAACATCTATCACCTCGCGAACGAATTCGTCCTGCTCGACCGATGCCACAGCCTGCTCCTGGCGCTCCTGGCGATGCCGCTGAGCGACTGCTGCCGGCGTATCGCCAACAACGTCATCAAGTTCGATCGCCACGTTGACCGGACGACCGAGGTAGTCCGACAGCACCTGCTGCAACTTGTCTTGTGCGGACTTCATCTGCAGGTGGCGATGCGTGGTAGAGAGACGGAGGAAGACGCGATGGCCCTCGATCCTCCGCAGTTCGCAATGCTGTGCCAACTCGCGAGCCATTCCTCCGAGCTTGAGCGAGGACAGAGTTGCGTGCCAATCGAGCGGACCATTTTCAGACGACGAGACCGGTGGAACTTTCATCGTTTCTGGTGGCACTTCAGCCGCAACCGAAGGCTCGATCGCAGAGCGCTCCGGGACATGCACTTCCGCGACTTGAGCAGGAGCCGCTGAGAGATCGGGCGCTGCCTTTTCCGTGGCCGGAGTAACCGACTCGACCGGGGCCTTGGGCGCTGCGCGCGACACCGGCTGCGTAATAGCGTATTTCGCCGCCCTTTCCTGCACCGCGAAATCGCCCGGCACTGCCGGACGGAACGCATGCAGACGCAAAAGCGTCATCACAAAGCCATCACGGTCATCGGGAGCGAGGTGCAGTTCGCTTCGTCCCTGAACAGCGATCTGATAGGCCAACTGTACGTATTGCGGATCGAGTCGCTCGGCAAAACCCAAAATCCGACCACGCTCGGGGAGATCATCTGCGACGGTCTGCGGGGCGAACTGGGCAACCTGAATCCGGGTCATCAGGCCAGCGAGTTCCTGCAACGCCACGGCGAATGACAGACTTCGCGTCGACATGTCATCCACCACGCGAAGCATTGCGGTTACATCCACCGCCAGCAGCGCATCAAGAATCGAGAAAAGGTAATCGAGGTCGACCGTCCCCAGCATGTCGCGCACCTGAGCCTCTTCGACTTTGCCCGCGCCATGGGCGATGGCCTGATCGAGCAGGGACAAGGCATCGCGCATGCTCCCCGCCGCGGAACGCGACAGCAGAGCCAGCGCGCCCGGTTGCGCATCGATCGCCTCAACGTCGAGAATGTGCTTGAGATGAGTGGCGATCAACTGCGGCGTCATCTGCTTCAGGTTGAACTGCAGGCAACGCGACAGCACGGTAACCGGAATTTTTTGCGGATCTGTCGTCGCCAGGATGAATTTCACGTGCTCCGGCGGCTCTTCGAGCGTCTTCAACATCGCGTTGAATGCCGAATTCGAGAGCATGTGCACTTCGTCGATGACGTATACCTTGAAGCGCCCGCGCGTCGGCGCATAAACCGCGTTCTCAAGCAACTGGCGCATCTCGTCGACCTTGGTGTTGGTCGCCGCGTCAACTTCGAGGAGGTCGACAAAGCGCCCCGCATCAATTTCGGTACAGGCCGAACAGACCCCACAAGGCGTGGCCGTTATTCCGCTTTCACAGTTGAACGACTTGGCCAGGATACGGGCGAGTGTCGTCTTGCCGACCCCGCGCGTTCCGGTAAACAGATAGGCATGATGCAGCCGCTGCTCGTTCAGGGCATGGGTCAACGCCTTGACCACATGTTCCTGTCCGACCAGGCTCTCGAAAGTTTTCGGACGCCACTTGCGCGCCAGGACTTGATAGCTCATCGAAGCGTCTACTCCCCTCCGGAAGCAGCGCTGGACGGTCCCGTCACAGAAGCTCCTCAAGGCGCAGACGGGTCACAGCTCCCCTCACGACGGCAAGGCTCTCGACCTTGTCAATCGCTGCATCGATGTTCTTTTCGCGGGTCTTGTGCGTAAGCATGATGATATCGGTCTGCTCCTCGCCCTCGTCCGGCTCACGCTGGATCATCGCGTCGATCGAAATATGCTGGTCGGCCAGGATGCGCGTAATATCGGCCAACACGCCAGGCCGGTCTTCCACGCGCATGCGAAGGTAATAACTCGTTTCCACCTCGGCCAGCGGCAGGATTGGCAACTCGACGATGGCATCAGGCTGGAAGGCGAGATGCGGAACACGATGCTCGGGATCGGCAGTATGCATCCGCGCCACGTCGACGAGGTCGGCGATCACCGCCGAAGCCGTCGGCTCGGCTCCCGCGCCCTTGCCGTAGTAAAGCGTCGCGCCAACGGCATCGCCCTTGACCAGCACTGCGTTCATCGCGCCTTCGACGTTGGCAATCAAACGCTTGGCTGGAATCAACGTCGGATGAACACGCAACTCAACCCCCTCGGGAGTACGCTTGGTGATCCCCAACAGCTTGATCCGGTAGCCGAGCTGCTCGGCGTACTTGATATCGGCGGAGTCGAGTTTGCTGATCCCTTCGATGTAGGCCTTGTCGAACTGCATCGAGTTACCAAAGGCAATCGCGCTCATGATGGTCAGCTTGTGCGCTGCGTCGATCCCTTCGATATCGAAGGTCGGATCCGCTTCAGCATAACCGAGTTGTTGGGCTTCCTTGAGAACATCCGCAAACGGCAACCCCTTGCTGCGCATTTCGGAAAGGATGAAGTTGGTTGTTCCGTTGATGATCCCGGCAATCCACTCGATACGGTTTGCCGTCAGCCCCTCGCGCAACGCCTTGATAATCGGGATGCCACCGGCCACGGCGGCCTCGAACGCCACCGTAACCCCCTTTTCCTGGGCCGCTGCGAAGATCTCGTTGCCGTGCGTTGCCAACAGCGCCTTGTTGGCGGTGACCACGTGTTTGCCATTCTCGATCGCCTTGAGCACCAGATCCTTGGCCACGCCATAGCCACCAATCAACTCGATGACGATATCGACTTCGGGGTCATTCACTACGGCAAACGCGTCGTCGGTCAGCCGGCAACCATCCTCCGTCACCTTTCGCGCCAAATCGAGATTCTTGTCTGCCACCACAGTAATCTGGATCGGCCGACCGGCACGGCGAGCGATTTCCTCGGCGTTGCGTTTGAGTACGGTAAAGGTCCCGCCACCGACAGTGCCGATGCCGAGCAGTCCAACGTTGATCGGTTTCATTAAAGTGCCTTCTTAAAACAATACGCGGAGATATACATCCCCTCGCGAAAATAAAAACGGTGCGCCCGGGATCGCTGCACCCCGGAATCCAGAGCAAGAACATCGCAACCCAAGGCACGCGCCTTCGCTTCAAGCCAGCCGATCAACATCCGGCCCGCCCCGTGCGAACGCAGAGCCTCGTCGCTGACCAAGTCATCTACGTACAGACGACGCCCCTCGTAGGTATTCTCGATGATTCGCCAAACGGCGATTGAAATCACATCATCACCTTGAACCACTACCGCCATCCGCGCACCGCCAGAAAACACCTCCTGTAGACGCGATGCATAATCTGTCGGCAATTGCGGACGCAATTGCCGATGAACGCGCTCCGAACGCTTCAGCCAGTCCCGCTCGACGACCTCGCCCTGATCATTGGTAATCGCAATTACACGCATGTCAGGCGCCGTGACGTTTGCGGTACCCCTCGAGGAATCGCCCGAGCCGGGTGATCGCCTCCCGAAGCAGATCCTCGTGCGGAAGGAATACAAGCCGGAAGTGATCCGGATGCGGCCAGTTGAAGCCTGAGCCCTGGACCAAAAGGACACGCTGCTCACGCAAAAGTTCTGCAATGAACTCCTGATCGTCCTTGATCGGATAAACCTCGGGATCGAGCCGCGGGAACATGTAAAGGGTCGCCTTCGGCTTGACGCAACTCACTCCAGGAATACCGGTGATCAACTCGTGCGCCAGATCACGCTGGCGCGCCAGACGCCCGCCGGGCGCTACCAGGTCATTGATGCTCTGATAACCCCCAAGCGCCGTCTGGATACCGTATTGTCCAGGCACGTTCGCACATAACCGCATCGAAGCGAGCATATCCAACCCCTCGATATAGTCACTCGCATCGCGCCGGTCGCCGGAAACGACCATCCAGCCTGCACGGTAGCCGCACGAACGGTAGTTCTTGGAAAGACCGTTGAAACTGATGGTAAGCACATCCTCCGACAGCGAAGCAATCGCGGTATGCGTTTCACCGTCGTAAAGAACCTTGTCGTATACCTCGTCGGCGTAGATGATCAACCCGTGCTCGCGGGCGATGGCGATGATCTCCAGCAACACGCTTTCCGGGTAAAGCGCTCCGGTCGGATTATTGGGATTGATGATGACGATGGCTCGGGTACGCGGCGTAATCTTGGCACGAATGTCCGCGAGATCCGGCAACCACTCGTTTGCCTCGTCACAAAGGTAATGCCGGGGAGTCCCACCGGAAAGGCTCACCGCCGCAGTCCAAAGCGGATAATCCGGCGCCGGCACGAGAACTTCGTCGCCGGTGTTGAGCAAGGCATTCATTGCCATGACGATCAACTCGGACACGCCATTGCCGATGTAAATATCCTCCAGGGTCACGCCCTTGATGCGCTTTTCCTGCGTGTAATGCATGACCGCCTTGCGTGCGGAAAATATCCCTTTGGAGTCGGAATAACCCGCCGCGTTCGGCAGATTGCGAATCATGTCCAGCTGGATTTCTTCGGGCGAATCAAAACCGAATGCCGCGAGGTTGCCAATGTTCAGCTTGATAATTTTGTGACCTTCGTCCTCCATACGCTTGGCCTGCTGTAAAACAGGACCACGAATGTCATAGCAGACGTTGGCCAGTTTGTTCGACTTATACACCGGCTTCATGGCACACCCCTTCAATGATCGAGCGCCTCGCGACCATTCGCCGGAACACGCAACACGCGCTTCAATTGAAGAACGTACTTGCCTGCGAACATCGATCAGCAAAAGTTATAATCCTACTTTATCACCTTGAACACCGCAATTTATGAAGCTGCAACTGGTTCAGGCACAGGGTTTGAACGTGGTCACCGCCTATGGTGACGACTACGTGAGCGTCAATTCCATCAGGCACAGTTCCAACCTGATCATTCTCCCGTCACGCATCATCGAAAACTGGACCGCATCGGGTTTCGATGATCTCGCGCTCGACGATTTTGCCCTCCTGGCAGACCTCGAGTCCGAGATCCTGCTGCTCGGAACGGGAAAGCAGCTCCGCTTTCCACGCCCGGAACTCCTTCAGCCGCTCATCGGGGTAAACAAGGGTCTTGAAGTAATGGACCTGCAAGCAGCCTGCCGCACCTTCAACGTTCTGGCGGGAGAAGGCAGAAGTGTCGCTGCAGCATTGATTTTCTCCTGAGTTCCCGCCACCGGCGCGAGCCACATCCGGTACGCGCCACTCACATCACAAGAATGAAACAAATAGCTCTCAAGGTCGACGTCGACACCTATCATGGGACACGAACCGGCGTTCCCCGACTGATCGACTGCTTTCGGCGCCATGGCGCACGCGCCACCTTCTTTTTCTCCTTCGGACCAGACCAATCCGGTCGTGAATCGGCACGTGAATCGCTCAAACGTTATTACAACGTAACCACACGACTCTATGGGCGCCTCTTGCCGGCTCCCAATATCGGCGGTCTTTGCCGGAACGTCATGACCGATGCGCGCGACGCCGGATTCGAAACAGGCATCCATGCCTGGAACCGGGTACGCTGGGAAACCCCCGGTTTCGAAGCCGAACCCGCATTGGTCGAGGAAGAAATGCGCCGGGCCATCAAGTGCCACGGAGAAATCCTCTCGACACCAGCACCTGGATTCGCCGCCCCGGGTTGGCGCACAAACCGCCATGCACTGCGCCTGACGCAACGGCTCGGTTTTTCGTACGCCAGCGACTGCCGCGGAAGCCACCCTTTTCTCCCGGTCATCGACGGCGAGTTGGTCACCTGCATCCAGATACCGACCACACTTCCTACACTCGATGAAGTTATGATCCTTGATACCGGCCTTGCTTCCGAACAGGCCGCCGACAGAATTTTCCAGCTCTCACGCGCCATTCCCGGCGATCATGTCTTCACGTTACGCGCCGAACTGGAGGGTCTCCGCCTTATCGGCGCACTCGAAATCCTGTTGGATCGCTGGACGAACAGCGGGTACGAACTGGTCGCCCTGACAGACCTGCTCACAACACTGAAACCCGAAACGCTACCGCGGTGTTCGGTCGAAACCGGAATCGTGCCAGGTCGGCCCGGCAACAGGCTCCACCGCTGTTTCAAAGACCATCGGGCTGAATCCACGATTTTTCCACCCAGAAAGGTCGCCAGCCAATGCTCGACACTATCGTTCCCGACTTTGAAACCCCGGCCACCGGCAACACTACGTTCCGTTTAACGGAGCACCGCGGCAAGATCGTCGTCCTGTACTTCTACCCCAAGGACAGTACACCGGGATGTACGACCGAGGCACAGCAATTCCGTGATCTCCACGAAAGTTTTTCCAAAGCAGGCTGTCTGATCGCCGGTATCTCGCGTGATAGCGTACGCTCGCACGAAAACTTCAAGACCAAACAGGAACTGCCTTTTGACCTTCTCTCGGACAGTAACGAGGCGCTCTGCACGCAGTTCAGCGTAATCAAGGAGAAGAAGCTGTACGGAAAACCGGTGCGCGGAATCGAGCGCAGCACCTTCGTCATCGACCGCGAAGGCATCCTTCGTCGCGAATGGCGAGGCGTCAAGGCCGAAGGCCACGCACAGGAGGTTCTGGATTTCGTCGGAACCCTCTGAGCGCTCGACCACCAACGACACCATCTAAGGAGAGTCTTTGACCATGGGCCCAAAACCAGTCGCGAAAGCCAAGACCAAGAAGCATACCACCCGGCAAACCAAGCTCTTCGTGCTTGACACCAACGTTCTGCTGCACGATCCGACATCGGTCTATCGTTTCGAGGAGCACGACGTTTTCCTGCCAATGAAGACATTGGAGGAGCTCGACAACAACAAAAAGGGACTCTCCGACGTCTCGCGCAACGCGCGTCAGGTGACACGCACCCTGGACGACATTGTCAGCAGCCAGGAAGACAGCATCCAGAACGGGATCCCGCTGTCTGAAATGTCACACAAACTCGCCAGCGGCCGCCTGTTCCTGCAAACCGAGGCCATCGCCAATGAACTTCCCGCAGGGCTGCCGACGGCGAAGTCGGACAACCAGATTCTTGCCGTCGTCATCCACATGCAGCGTCTCAACCCGACGCGCAACGTCATCCTGGTTTCAAAGGACATCAACATGCGCATCAAGGCCCGAGCGCTCGGGCTGGAAGCGCAGGACTATTTCAACGATCGTGTGCTCGAGGATATCGACCTTCTCTACAGCGGCATCTGCGAGCTACCCCAGGACTTCTGGGACAAGCACGGCCAGGGGATGGAATCCTGGAAACAGGAAAGCCGCACGCTGTACCGTGTCAAAGGCCCTTTATGTTCGAAACTGGTGGTCAACGAATTCCTTTTTCAGGAAACGCCTCAACCGTTCTACGCTATCGTCCGCGAAACCGCCGGCAAAACCGTACACTTCGAGACACTGACCGACTATACCCACCCAAAAAACAACGTCTGGGGCATCACGGCGCGCAACCGCGAACAGAATTTCGCACTCAACCTGCTGATGGACCCGGAAATCGATTTCGTCAGTCTGCTAGGCCAGGCCGGCACAGGAAAGACGCTGCTCACACTGGCCGCCGGCCTGACCCAAGTGCTTGACAGCAAGCGCTACTCGGAAATCATCATGACACGAGTAACCGTCCCGGTTGGCGAGGACATTGGCTTCCTGCCCGGATCGGAGGAAGAAAAAATGGGGCCGTGGATGGGGGCTCTGGAGGACAATCTGGAAGTGCTCAACCATTCCGACGGCCACGAGGGCGGAGAATGGGGGCGCGCGGCCACGCAGGATCTGATCCGCAACCGGATCAAGATCAAGTCGCTCAACTTCATGCGCGGACGCACGTTCCTGAACAAGTTCCTGATCATCGACGAAGCGCAGAACCTCACGCCGAAGCAGATGAAGACATTGATCACGCGAGCCGGCCCTGGCACCAAGGTCGTCTGCATGGGCAACATCGCGCAAATCGACACCCCTTACCTCACCGAAGGCAGTTCCGGGCTGACGTACGTGGTCGACCGCCTGAAAGGCTGGCCACATGCCGGCCACGTCACTCTACAGCGTGGCGAGCGTTCCCGCCTCGCCGACCACGCCGCCGAGGTGTTATAGTTTTGACCTTCATCGAGCCGTGCTGTCGGGATTTCCCGATCACGGCTCGGTCGTTTTCAACGCCCGGTTCCTCAGCGCGCATTGGCGTATTGCGGACCAGCCCCCTCCCGGAGATTCGATTGAAACGACGCGATTTCATTGCCGCCTCCGCCGTTCTGGCCATGCTGACCGGAACGCAGGCGCAAGCCGCCAACAAACAGCCTGCCACTGCCAAGAAACCCGCGGCGAAACCGGTAGCGAAAAAAAGGCCGACGAAACGACCAACGAAACAGTCAGCGAAAGCGGTGCCCCCGGTGCCTGAATCCGACGAGATGCCGCAGACGGAATCGCCGCCACGCAATGCCATCAGCCTTCCTGAGGAGCCTTTGCCGCAATGGCGTAGCTACGATATCCGCTCAACCGTTACACTGACAACCTATCAGGGTCGTGCCAGAGTCTGGCTACCTCTGGTTCAATACCGCGACACCCCTTGGGAGCGCTCCCTCGGACACCATTGGCAAGGAAATTTCGAAACCGCCGGCATTTATCGCGACCCGGTCGCCGATATGGAGGTCTTCTATGCGGACTGGCCGGAGGGTATCGCAGAACCGAAGCTGGAGCTGGTCAGCCAGATCGCCACACAGGATCGCCACTTCGATATCACCCGTCGCGGAGCAACGGCCGAAAGGACAGAAATACTCCGTCGGTGCCTGCGTGCAACGGAACTCGTTCCGAACGACGGAATCGTGCGAAAAACCGCCGAGCGTGCGATCGGGCGAGTCAAGGATCCTCTCGCACAAGGCAAGGCGATCTATGACTGGGTCGTAGAAAACACCACATACAACCCACTGATGAAGAGCATCAGCCATGCAAACATCGGCAGCCTGCTTGAAAATGGCCAGTTCTCTGGACGCAGCATTGAGATCTCGCTGCTCTTCGTCGGCCTCTGTCGATCCATCGGCATCCCGGCCCGCCCAGCATTTGGGCTGCGCATGGACACATCCCGGTTGTTCTCCAGCCTGGGCGCAACGGGAGATCTGAATGACGCCCAGCACTGCCGCGCGGAATTCTATTCACCCGGTTACGGGTGGATACCGGTCAACCCGTCGGATGTCCGCAAAGCGATCCAGAGCGAAGGATTGAGCAGCTTCGACCCGAAATTTACGGTATTCAAGAAGCTGTTATTCGGTTTCTGGGAAATGAACTGGGCCAGTTTCAATGCCGCGCAGGACGTCACCCTCCACGGATCATCCGGCAACGCACTACCGTTCCTGGTTCGTCCTGTACTCGAAACCGGCGACGGCCGGTTTGCAGACCCCGCCTCGGAGCGTTTCAGCTACAGCGTTACGGCGCAAAGGGTTTAAATCAGTATCCGCCTTGCGCGGCAAAGTTCTCGAACCGCGTGTACTCCCCGAGGAAGGTCAGGCGAACAGTTCCGATCGGGCCGTTACGTTGCTTGCCGATGATGATCTCGGCAGACCCCTTGTCCGGCGTATCCGGGTTATAGACCTCGTCGCGGTAGATGAACATGATCACGTCGGCGTCCTGCTCGATGGCGCCCGATTCGCGCAGATCGGACATCACCGGCCGCTTGTTGGGACGCTGTTCGAGCGAGCGGTTCAGCTGAGATAGTGCGATGACGGGAACATTGAGCTCCTTGGCCAACCCCTTCAGGGAACGGGAAATTTCCGAGATTTCGGTGGCCCGGTTTTCTCCTCCGCCGTTGGCCGAGGACATCAGCTGCAGGTAATCGATAATGATCAGCCCCAGCTTGCCGCACTGCCGGTGCAGGCGACGTGCGCGTGCACGCAGGTCGATCGGGTTAAGCGCGGGCGTTTCGTCGATGTAGAGAGGAGCCTCGTGCATCTTGCCAAGCGCAAAGGAAAGCCGCGACCATTCGTCGTCGTTGAGGCGTCCCGTGCGCACCCGATGCGCATCAAGCCGCCCCACCGAGGACAGCATACGCATCGCCAGTTGCGCACCGCCCATTTCCATGGAAAACACTGCCACCGGAAGCCCGACCTCAATCGCCACGTGCTCGCCCATGTTCAAGGCAAACGACGTTTTCCCCATCGATGGGCGCCCCGCGACGATCAGCAGATCGCCCGGCTGCAGCCCGGACGTACGGGCGTCGAGGTCGTTATAGCCGGTCGGCACCCCCGTGATTTCCGACGGATTGTCACGATCGTGCAGTTCCTGAATGCGCTCGACCACCTGTGTCAGCAGCGGGTTGATATGCTGGAAACCGCTCTGGTGACGAAAACCCGACTCGGCAATGGCGAAGACCTTGGCCTCCGCCTCATCAAGTAGCTGCTTTGGGTCACGCCCCAGGGGATTGAACGCGCTGCCAGCGATCTCGTCGCCAGCGGTCACCAACTGGCGCAGGATCGCCCGCTCACGCACGATTTCCGCATAGCGTCTGATGTTCGACGCCGAAGGCGTGTTGACGGCCAACTCGCCGAGGTAAGCCAACCCGCCGGTGTCGCTGCCCTCGCCGGCTATATCAAGGCTTTCAGCGACCGTAACGGCATCTGCCGGCTTCGCTCGTTCAAGCAGTTTGCAGATATGCCGATAGATCCGTTTGTGCTCGTCGCGGTAAAAATCACCTTCGCTGATGATGTCGGCGATCTTGTCGAATGCCGCATTGTCGAGCAACAAACCGCCAAGAACCGACTGCTCCGCCTCGATCGAATGCGGTGGCACGCGTAAATGAGCTAATGCCGGATCGACGGCAGGTTTCTCCTGGTTACCTCGGGTAAACGACTTGGCCATGTGAATGACTCGAAAAAGCGGAAACGCAGGAGCGCGAGTTTACCTTGCGCAAGCCCTTGCAGGAACAAAAAAGCCTTGCTTGCGCAAGGCTTTTTTGGATTCATCGGGCGGCAAACCGCCTCCGTGATGCGCTTACTGCTCGCCAACCACGGTAACAGTGATATTCGCGAGAACGTCGGTATGCAACGCAACTTCCAGCGTCGAATCACCAATCGCCTTGATCGGTCCGTTCGGCATGCGGATATCGGACTTCTCAACCGTAAAACCAAGCGCAGCGAGGCCATCGGCAACATCGTAGTTGGTCACGGAACCGAACAGGCGGCCATCGACACCGGCCTTGCGGGCGATGGTAACGACAACGCCTTCCAGCTTGGTAGCGAAAGCCTGAGCCTCGGTCAGCTTCTCGGCAGCAGCCTTCTCCAGCTCGGCACGCTTGGCTTCGAACTCCTTCAGCGCCGCCGGCGTGGCGCGCTTGGCCTTGCCGTAGGGAATCAGGAAATTGCGGGCGTAGCCGTCCTTGACCTTGACGAGATCACCCAGGTTGCCGAGATTGACGACCTTTTCCATCAGAATAATTTGCATCGTCTTGTCCTCGAATTATTGGTGGTTGTCGGTGTAAGGCAACAGTGCCAGGAAGCGCGCGCGCTTGATGGCCACCGACAGCATGCGCTGATAGCCTGCTTTGGTACCGGTCAGACGAGCCGGCATGATCTTGGCGTTTTCAGCGATGTATTCCTTGAAGAGGTCGACATCCTTGTAGTCGATCATCTCCATCTTTTCTGCGGTGAAGCGGCAGAACTTGCGACGCTTGAACAGGCCGCTACCGCGCTTCTTGACGTTCTTGTCATCCTTCTTTTTGAAAAACCTAGCCATTTTGATTTCCTTCTTCAAATTCAATCGTGGTCACATGCAGACGCGTTTGTTTGCTGTTTTTGCTCCGGGCTGCCAGAAACCCACCAAGGCGGACCGACATCCCCGGCGCAGCATCCTGAATCCATCTCGCCGTGTCGCCCAGCGCAATAGCCAGGATTTCACACTCGACACGCCGCGGACTTCCCGCTTCGACCTGCTCCGACTGGTGTCCGATCACACATTCAACGACCGGCACACCTGCTGGGGTATAACGTAACGCCTTGCGCTCGACCAATACCCCGGAAAGCTCGACGCGATTCAGGACAGCACCGACAATCAGCTCGCCTGTTCCGCTTCCGGCGCCGCCTCAGCAGGCGCTTCTTCGCGCGGCTCCATCATCGACTTCGACTTCTCTTCCTTCATCATCGGGGAAGGCGCCGTGATGGCTTTCTTCATCTTGATGGTCAGATGACGCAACACGGCATCGTTGAACTTGAAGCCATGCTCAAGTTCGGCCAGGACTTCGCCATTGCACTCGATGTTCATGAGCACGTAATGTGCCTTGTGCAATTTCTGGATCGGATAAGCCAGCTGGCGGCGGCCCCAATCCTCAAGGCGATGGATTTGACCACCCTGTGCAGCAATAATCGACTTGTAGCGATCGATCATCGCCGGGACCTGTTCGCTCTGGTCCGGGTGGACGATAAAGACAATCTCGTAATGGCGCATGAACACTCCTTTTGGCAAAAGCCCCCCGCCATGCGAACGGTGGGGCAAGGTGGAAAAGGCGGCGATTCTACAAGAAAACCGCTTGTCAATCAATGTGTTTCGGAGTGTTTTCAGAACCCACCCCGGAATCCGCGCGCGGCATCCCGGGCAACGCGTCCAGACGTCGGCGCAGATCGTCTACAGACAGGCCAAGCGCAAGATCTCGCTGTGCGAGGTCCAGCAACGGAAGCAATTGCCGCACAAGTACGGACAGGTGCGGCTTCACGGCGTTTTCATCTCCTGCGCGAAGCATCGCCAGCGCCCGATCCGGAGACGGAACGGGATTGCTTGCCGGAACCGGCGGCGCATTGCAGGAAATGACCCGGTTACCCCCCTCCTGCTGAGCGGCCTTGAGCCGGGCACCGGCCAACTCGACCAGAGATCCCGCCGAACTGACACTATCGGCAGGACAATTGGCAATACCCACGCTAACCGACAGATTGAGCCGCTGCCCATGCACGGAAATATTGGCGCCCCGGATCGCCTCACGCAAGCGGTTGCCAAACGATTCGCACGCAGCGGACGATGTTCCCGGCGAAATCACCACCAACTGGCTGCCAATGTAATGTCCGAGGCTGTCCTCTTTCCTGATCTTCCCGGACAGCATGGAAATGAACCGTTGCTGCAACTGCTTCAGCGCATCGACCCCATGCTCTTCGCGCAACGCGCCGACGTTGTCGAACCCCATCACGATAGCGCTGACCTCGCCGTGATGACGCATGGCGTGGGACATGGCCTGCACTGCCTGCAACTCGATGTATTTGCGGGTGAAAATTCCGGTTTCCGGATTCTGGACATTCTGCTCCAGATTTTCCTTGAGCTGGTTGCGAGCCTGCGCCAGTTTGAGGTGGGAATCTATGCGCGCCAGAAGCTCCGCCGATCCGGTGTTGCGGTTAATGAAGTCGGAGGCTCCGTGTGCCTTGGCCCGCTCGACCGCGTCGTTGTCGTCACCAGAAATCATCAGCATCGGCATCTGGCACAGGCGAGACAGGCGCGAGGAGCGCACACGTACCAGCAACCCGTCGCCATCGAGTACCGGAAGCGACAGAGAACAAATAACCAATTCGATGGAATGATCGAGCACCAGAACCTGCCAGGCAGCCTCACCGTCCGCTTCTTCACGGAAATCGTACTGGTCCCGAATGTGCCGGATGAGCATCGCGCGCACCATCCGTGACTCATCGACGATCAGGATTCGCGGCAGTTGATTTCGGCTGTCCATCCTCTGCTCTGCTCGTTCGTTTTAACTCAGCTCAGGCGCCGTTGGCACGCCCACCCTCTCAACCGTGCGATTACGCTCGCGCCCCGGCGCATGCCCCGCTTGGCGCAACCATTGAATCTTACAGCGCGACTAGAGGGCAGCATGATACCCACAAACGCCATTCTGCAGCACAACACGCCAACCGAAGCAAGAAAACGCACCGAAAAACAGCACATTACCCCCTTCTCGGAAACGATATCGAGAAAAGAC
>QKII01000216.1 GCA_003249625.1 Propionivibrio sp.
GTAGGCACGGTGCTGAACGTAGTCGCAGGTGTCTCGAAGGCCGGACTAGGCAACGTGATCAAGGGCGTCTGGCCCTTCCTGATCGCGGAAACGGCGATGCTGTTCCTGCTGGTAATCTGCCCGTCGCTGGTCACCGTGCCGATGCGCTGGCTTTCCTGACCCCGGTCACGCAGGCTGCGGGCGCGAAAAACTAGCGCGCCTCGAACGAATTGAATTTGAATCGGAGACAAGGCAATGTCGGAAGAAAAGAAATCTGGGTGTTGTGAAACCAAGTGGAACCGTGACAACTGGCCGATCGCTGCGGCGATGAACGGCTTCTCAGGCGTGTTGCCGGATGGCAGCCTGGTGCAGGACCAGCCGGCCGATCATTGGGCCGCGACGTTGGAGCAGGTGGTCGACGCCGGCTTCACCGAGTTCGACCCGAGCGACAGCTGGGTGCGCGTGGCTGACCTTTCGCCAAGCCGCCTGCGCGACTTCATGTATGTCGTGAAAACGGTCGGGCTGACCATCCCCGCGATCTCGACGACGCGCAAGGCCAGCGTCATCGACCCGGTCAATGCCGACAACTACCTCGCTTACAACCACCGTGTGATCGATGCCGCCGCCGAAATCGGCGCCAAGGCGGTCTCCTTCGGGTTGTTTGGTGAATTCACCGAAGAGCAGAAGAAGCACCTCTGGTTCTGGACCGCCGACGGTGTCAAGAATCCGGATGATCCCGCAACGTATCAAAAGGCGGTCAGCCGCATCCGCGAACTCGGCAAGCACGCGCAAGAGTTGGGCATCGAAGTCTCACTGGAAATGTACGAAGACACCTACATCGGCACGGCCGACGGCGCGGTGAAGTTCGTCAATGATGTCGATGTGCCGGCAGTCGGCATCAACGCCGATATCGGCAACCTCGTCCGCCTGCATCGGCCGGTCGAGCACTGGGCGTCGATGATCGACAAGCTCGTGCCGTACGCCAAGTACTGGCATGTGAAGAACTACATGCGCATCGAGGATCCGGCGCAGAACCTGATCTGCTCGTACCCGACCTCGCTCGCGCTGGGCATCATCAATTACCGGACGGCCATCCAGAAGGCTCTTGCCCATGGCTACAAGAGCGCGTTCCTGTGCGAACACTACGGCGGCGACAGCCTCACCGTCTGCGCCATGAACCGCGACTATCTCCGTACCATCCTGCCACGCTAAGAGCCTGTTCACAATCCTCAGCGCAGAAGCACAACGAAAGCGAGCACGCCCAGGACGCACTCTGCGCGACAGGGCGTGCTCGCCGCTGTCCGAAGGCAGGACGCTGGAACGAGATCAAGGACATCGGGTCCTTCCTGTTCGCTGAGACGGCAATGCTGTTCCTGCTGGGGATCTTCCCTTCGCCGGTTACCAAGCAGATGAAATCTGCTTCATCCGCAGATCTGGAGGGAGGACACCTTTTTACTAATCAGGAATGGCTTCCTCCGTGCAACAACTCGAGGAACTGCTGAGTTATCGGATTCAGGGTACGTTCCTTGTGAACAATGGTGCCCCATTCGGTCAGACTATGCTTGAACGAATAGGGCAATATTTTCAACATGCCGCTTTCCTCATAAATGCTTGCGATGGATTGAGGAATGGCAGCAATCATGTGGTCGAAAGCAAGCAGATTGGTGGCCACAAGAATGGACGTTGTTTCGATCAACCCCAACGGCAACGCCGCATGATGCGCGAGAAACTCTTGCTCAATCACCTCGCGCGATGGACTGCGACGTGGCTGCAGTATCCACGGATAGGCCAGAAGGGACTCAAAACCTAATTCCCGCTTTGCCAGCCGTGACAACGGATGATCAGGCGCGACGACAAGTGAAATCCCCTCCCCTGCAACAGGATGAAACTGGCAATCCTGTTCCGCCGCACGGTTCGTTTTCGGTATCCGGCCGACAACAACGTCGAGCGTCCCTGCCCGCAGCATATCGACGAGACGGTCGCTGGTATCGTTGAGAATCTCGACCGACAACAAAGGAAAGAGCTTCTTCAGTTTGACGACAGCCCCGCAAAGATGCTTCGGTACGGACACCATGATGCAACCGATGAACAGTTTTCCCGAACTGCCGAGACGAAGCTCATGCAACTCGTGGATCAAGGCTGTCATGTTGTTGCTCAGATTCTGAAAGCTATTCATCACGACCTGTCCCGCCGGGTTCAACTGCAAGCCCCGACCGACGCGATCGAATAGCGGCTCCTCAAACGTATCCTCCAATTCTTGCAACATCTGGCTCGCCGCCGACTGGGTCATCCCGAGAGAGGCCGCGGCCGCGCGCAAGGTACGGAGCTCCTGTATTGCAAGCATTAGAGCTACCTGACGCATCCTTAGCCGATTAAGCAACTGAGGAGTGGAACCCATACTGAGCTTCGTCATTTTTTCGTTCACCTCTGCTTATCAATATATCAAATACTTTAAATATACGTAACAAAAACGACTTGATAGGATGACGCCCGTTCCGCATCTGATGACCATTCTTGCGCAACACGTTTTTTGTCGCTGGCGTTCCTCTTTCAGACGTCCGGTCCGAGAAAAAGAACACAGCTGTCTTTATTAGCGAGGGAAAAGAAAATGAAAGCAACACGCATAGCAGCGGGATTATTCTTGGCGCTGGGCCTCGGCATTACCGCCACCGCCCAGTCGGAGACCGTGTTCAAGATTGGCTGGACGAACACCATTGATTCGCACTACGGCGTTGGCGTGACCACGTTCGGCGACGAGATCGCCAAGCGGACCGAAGGACGCTACAAGCTGCAATACTTCCCGTCGGGGGCGCTGGGCGGCGAGCGTGAAATGCTCGAAGCCGTGCAACTCGGCACGCAAGACATGATCATCGTATCCACCGGCCCGGTCGGCAACTTCGTGCCCGAAACCCGGATCGTGGATATTCCCTACCTGTTCCGTGACTACGAGCACGCCCGCAAGGTCCTCGACGGCCCGATCGGACAAGAGATTCTCACCAAGTTCCCGGCCAAGGGCCTGGTTGCTCTGAGCTGGATGGAAAACGGCTTCCGCCACATCACCAACGGCAAGCGGCCGGTCAAGACCCCGGCGGACCTCAAGGGGATGAAGATCCGCACCATGGAAAACAAGGTGCACATGGAAGCCTTCAAGGCCATGGGTGCACTGCCGACCCCGATGAACATGAACGAAGTGTTCACCGCCCTGCAGACCGGCACGGTTGACGGCCAGGAAAACCCCATCCCGGTGATTCTTGCCCTCAAGCTCTACACCGTGCAGAAGTACGTTACGCTCGACTCGCACGTCTACTCCCCGGCCATCCTCATCATCAACAAGGGCCTGTGGGACAAGATCAGCGATGCCGACAAGGCCGCCTTCAAGGAAGCCGCCAAGATCGGTCTGGCCGCTAACCGCAAGAAGGTCAACGACGACGAAGCCAAGGGTGTCGAGGTCATGACCAAGGCTGGAGTGGAAGTCATCACCAAGGTCGACAATGCGGCCTTCCAGAAAGCAGTAGCTTCCGCCTACACCGTGTACAACAAAGAATTCGGCGAAGCCAACATCAAGAAGATCATGGACGTCAAGTAAGACTCGTCCTGCATCTCACGTTCCACACGCGTGCCGCCTGAGGGCGGCACGTTCCTTATCAAGCTCAAGAAAGAAATAGTGGAAGACCCGTTCTGCGGTTCTTTCAGCTGAAACTCGCCCATGAAAAACTGCTTTCTCGCCATCGAACAGCGGCTGACCGCCGTCATCATCGTCCTGGCCTGCATCCTGCTCGGCGTAGCCTCCGCACTCGGCATGTACCAGGTTCTGATCCGCTTCATCTTCGGCACGCCCTCCACCTGGAGTGAGATTGCCATTCGCCTGGTCATCATCTGGATGGTCATGTTCGGCGTCG
>QKII01000330.1 GCA_003249625.1 Propionivibrio sp.
AGGCCTTCAACGATGCCTTCTCGGCCAAATACGGCCAGATCCAGCTGTACGCGCCGTACGTTTATGACGCGGTGATGGTCATGGTCGACGCCATGAAGCGTGCCGGCTCGGTGGAAGCGGCGAAGTACCTGCCGGAAATCGGCAAGACCGACTATCAGGGCGTCACCGCCAAGATCCAGTTCGACGAGAAAGGCGACCTGAAGGGCGGCGCGATCTCGCTGTACCAGGTCAAGGGCGGCAAGTGGGAATACCGCGAGACCGTCGGCGGCGGCGCACCGGCCGCACCGGTCGCGGCGGAAGCCCCGAAGGCTGACAGCGAGAAAAAATCGTAACGTCAGTTTGCACACGCGGGACGGTTCCTCGACGGGACCGTCCTCCCGAGTTTCGTCATTTCTGTTTTGGATAGCCCAAAGCGATGGATATTTTCGTCCAGCAAATCATCAACGGCCTCGTGCTCGGCAGCATCTACGCGCTTGTCGCGCTGGGCTACACGATGGTCTACGGCATCATGGGCCTGATCAACTTCGCGCATGGTGAGGTGGTGATGATCGGCGCGATGGTCGCGCTGTTTTTCGTCAAGGCTTTTTCAGGCCTGCCGGTCGTCATTCTCCTGCCGCTGGCGCTCGCCGCCGCAGCGTGCGTGTGCATGGCCATCGGATTCACCATCGAGCGCATCGCCTATCGCCCCCTGCGCCGTGCGCCAAAGCTCGCGCCGCTGATCACCGCCATCGGCGTGTCGATCATCCTGCAACATCTCGCCATGCTCATCTGGGGGCGCAACTACCACGCCTTCCCGCCGGTCATTCCGGTCACCTCGCACGAAATCTTCGGCGCCACGATCACCAGTCTGCAGGTATTCATCGTCCTCATCGCCGCCGCGATGATGGCCGGCCTGACGCTGCTCATCCAGCGCACCAAGATCGGCCGGGCCATGCGTGCCACCTCGCAGAATCCGGCAATCGCCCAGCTGATGGGCGTCAACATCAACCAGATCATCTCGGCAACCTTCGTCATCGGTTCGGCCCTGGCCGCCGTCGCCGGACTGATGGTTACGGCCAACTATTCGATCGCGCACTACTACATGGGATTCATGCTCGGCCTCAAGGCCTTCACCGCGGCCGTGCTTGGCGGCATCGGCAACCTTGCCGGGGCAATGCTTGGCGGCATCCTGCTCGGCATCATCGAATCGCTCGGCGCCGGCTACATCGGCGACCTGACCGGCGGCTTCCTCGGCAGCCATTACCAGGACATCTTCGCGTTCTTCGTGCTGATCGGGGTACTGATCTTCCGGCCGTCCGGACTCATCGGCGAACGTGTGGCGGAGCGGGCATGATGACATTGAATTTCGACTCCCTGCGGCAGGACAAGCGCGCGGCAATTGCCGCCACGGTCGGCCTCGGCCTCGTGCTGGCCATCTTCCCGTTCATCGTCGGCAGCGCGCTCGGCAACTCGTGGCTGCGCATTGTCGACTTCGCCCTGCTCTACATCATGCTGGCGCTCGGGCTGAACATCGTCGTCGGCTTCGCCGGGCTGCTGGACATGGGTTATATCGCCTTCTACGCCGTCGGCGCGTACCTCTACGCCCTGCTGGCCAGCCCGCATTTCGGGCTGCACATACCGGTGTGGATCATCATCCCCTGCGGCGCCGTCCTGGCCGGAATTGCCGGCGCCCTGCTCGGCGCGCCGACGCTGCGTCTCCGCGGCGATTACCTGGCCATCGTCACACTCGGTTTCGGCGAAATCGTGCGCATCTTCATGAACAACCTGAACGCGCCGGTAAACATTACCAATGGGCCGCAAGGGATTTCCAGCATCGATCCGATCCACCTCGGCGGCGTCACCCTGGCCAAGCCGCTCTCCGTGCTGGGCATCACGGTTCCCTCGCTGCACGCCTATTACTTCCTGTTTCTGGCGCTGGCGCTGCTTATCATCTTCGTCACGATCCGGCTCGAAGACTCGCGCATTGGCCGCGCCTGGGTGGCCATCCGTGAGGACGAAATCGCCGCCAAGGCCTGCGGCATCAACACCCGCAACATCAAATTACTGGCTTTCACCATGGGCGCCAGCTTCGGTGGCGTGGCAGGCGGACTGTTTGCCGGCTTCCAGGGTTTCGTCAGCCCGGAATCATTCAACCTGATGGAATCGATCATGATCCTGTGCATGGTCGTGCTCGGCGGCATGGGCCATATCCCCGGCGTCATCTTGGGCGGGGTCATGCTTACCGTCCTGCCCGAGTTCTTCCGCCACAGTGCCGGCCCGATCCAGCAAGCGGTGTTCGGCAAGATCCTGCTCGACCCGGAGGCACTGCGCATGCTGCTCTTCGGTCTGGCCCTGGTGCTGGTCATGCTCTACCGCCCGGCCGGCATGTGGCCCTCGACGATCCGACGCCGCGAGTTCTCCTCCAGCGCGGACAAGGAGGGCGAATGAAACCGACACTGCTGATTGCCAACGCAATCTCCAAGCATTTCGGCGGCGTCAAGGCGCTCACCGACGTCTCGCTGACCATCCGCAAGGGTGAAATCTACGGACTGATCGGACCGAACGGAGCCGGCAAGACAACCTTCTTCAACGTACTGACCGGGCTCTACCACCCCAACGGCGGGGAACTGCTGTTCGAGGGGCACAAATTACGCGCCAGTGCGCCGCATATCGCGGCGCAGAGCGGTATCGCCCGAACATTTCAGAATATCCGCCTGTTCGGCAACATGACCGCGCTGGAGAACGTCATGGTCGGACGTCACGTACGTACCCATGCCGGCGTCGTCGGCGCGGTACTGCGCGATCCGAAGACGCGGCGCGAGGAAGCCGCCATCCACCGCCGCGCAGAGGATTTGCTGCATTACGTCGGCATCGCCGACCGGGCCAACGACCTCGCCAAGCATCTTTCGTACGGCGACCAGCGTCGCCTGGAAATCGCCCGCGCGCTAGCCACGGAGCCGAAGCTACTGGCACTCGACGAACCGGCGGCCGGCATGAACGGCAGCGAAACGGCCGAGTTGCGCGTACTGATCGAAGGCATCCGCAACGATGGAATTACCGTCCTGCTTATCGAGCACGACGTCAAACTGGTCATGGGACTGTGCGATCGTGTAGCGGTACTCGACTACGGGGTGAAGATCTGCGAAGACGTCCCGGCGGTCGTACAGAAAAATCCGAAAGTCATTGAAGCATATCTGGGAGGCAGCGTTGCTTGAGGTCACCGGACTCCGCGTCGCCTATGGCGGCATCCAGGCCGTGCGCGGCATCTCCTTCCACGTCAACCAAGGCGAAATGGTTGCCTTGATCGGCGCCAACGGCGCGGGCAAGACGAGCACACTCAAGGCGCTATCGCGCCTGCTCGACGCCGCCGGCGGCAGTGTCCGTTACTGCGGCAAGGAAGTTGCGAAACTTGCGCCACACCAGCTCATTTCAGAGGGAATCGCTCTGGTTCCCGAAGGGCGCGGCGTCTTTCCGCGCATGAGCATCGTCGAGAACCTGCTGATGGGCGCCTACTGCCGCAACGACGCGCAGGGTATCGCCAGCGACATGGAACACGTCTTCTCACTGTTTCCAAGGCTGGAAGAGCGCGCACAGCAACTCGCCGGCACGTTATCCGGCGGCGAACAGCAAATGCTCGCCATCGGCCGTGCGCTGATGAGCAGGCCCAAGCTGCTGCTGCTCGACGAGCCGTCAATGGGTCTCGCGCCGCTGATGGTGCAGAAGATCTTCGAGGTCGTCTGTGCTGTTGCCAAGGAGGGCATGACGGTTTTGCTCGTTGAGCAGAATGCAAAACTAGCGCTCGAAGTCAGCCAGCGGGGCTATGTCATGGAGAGCGGAGAAATAACGCTCACCGACGATGCGGACAAGTTGCTGGCCAA
>QKII01000127.1 GCA_003249625.1 Propionivibrio sp.
ATCTCTTTTCCTATGTTCGGTCCAGAGTTCTGATTGGCTTTCTTCGCAAAAAGGACAGGGGACCTTGTGGCCCCCTGTTTCATCTGCTTCTGACTGATCAGTGCGCAGGGTCCGCGATTTTGCGCCGCAAACTTTTTACTAAAACACGCTGACGGCAGCACACACGGAAGAAATGCAGTGGTGTCTGCTTGATCCACTGCAGACTGTCAAACCATCGCCATGAGAGGAAAGAAGCTGTTTCTTGCTTAATCAGTGCTGCAATATGTTCGAGAGGAACAATTGGGCACGTTCAGAACGCGGACTGTCGAAGAATACGTCCTTGGTTTCATCCTCGACGATCTGTCCATGATCCATAAAAATGACACGATCAGCAACGCGCCTGGCGAAGCCCATTTCATGCGTTACGCACATCATGGTCATCCCGTCTTGGGCAAGTTCGCCCATTACGTCGAGAACCTCATTGATCATCTCTGGGTCAAGTGCCGAAGTAGGCTCGTCAAAAAGCATGCAGACAGGATCCATCGCGAGCGCGCGTGCGATTGCCACCCGCTGTTGCTGCCCCCCGGACATCTGCCCGGGATACTTGTGGGCATGAATCCGCAAACCGACTCGATATAGTAGATCCGTGGCGCGCTGTTCCGCCTCCGCTTTATCTCGCCCGAGAACCTTGATCTGTGCGATGGTCAGGTTTTCGAGAATTGTCATGTGGGGGAAAAGTTCGAAATTCTGGAAAACCATTCCGACACGGGCGCGCAAACGCGGCAAATTCGTTGTTGGTGCGCCAACAGAGACACCGGCAACGTGAATTTCGCCAGCCTGAAACGGCTCAAGGGCATTGACGCACTTGATCAGGGTCGACTTCCCTGATCCTGACGGGCCGCAAACCACGACCACCTCTCCCTGCTTAACACTTGTGGTGCAATTGGTAAGCACCTGAAAACTTCCATAGTGCTTGTTCACCTGGCAAATATTGATCATCGGGCCGTTCGGATTTTCGACGGTGGTAGCTGGACGTAAATTCATTTCCATTCTTTCCTTAAAAATGCCAATGTCTTGTGCGTGTGGTCTTGACGTTGTATCGAATCGCTAGTAACCAATGCATGAACCATTCCAACCTCGCCGATATGAAGCGCAGCCGTGAAAATAATGTAACTATCGGATAAATAACGCTTATGTTCTTTGTGTGGACCTGTCGTTTGGCACTCTCTTTGTGCTCTTTTCACGATTACGCACAAGCATGATGCGAGTCCTTCTGTTGAATTGAAAATACACAGAACATATGAGTAATTACATGGCATGAACAAGTTCGAAGCGAGATTCGTGGAACGATTGTGCGTGTGGCCTCGGTAACTCACGTGGCGCGTCGAATAGTTGGAAAAAAGGCAGGGCTTCGAGACCAGACGGCCAAAGTGGATGACTATCCGCCGACGAGAAGTTGATGTGGCGAACTGTCCCGTTGGGGCGTTGCCGGTCTATTTCCTGATAGAGCGTTATGAAACAGGAAGCGTTGCCGCGGTTTGATTCCGAACGCGTGTCGGGGAGGTCACTCGATGCGTGCGGCGGCAAAGAATCGGGGGTACGGATGATTCCGCTACCTGTTGAAGCGAGGTCAGAGCACAGACCTCGCTGTCTGCCTGCTGATGAGGCGTCCGGGTGAAGTCGGAAGATTTCTGCCCGGTTTAAGAATGTCTTTAAAAAGATGGATGCTGCGTGGCCGTTACTACCTAGTCGTAGCTCCTTCGCGTCAACTCGTCCGTCATTGATGCTTGCAGGCGAGGCTTCCATTCAATACCCTGCCAGGTATCAAGACGGGTGTGCGTTTCAAGGTAATTTTGTGGAATCGGGTGGGTGCCAATTACCACTTTTACTGGATATCGACCTTCGAGGAAGGCTTTGAAAGTGTCGATATGCGGACAGGGAGGGTAGCCAACGAGCATGCCGGTGGCGAGATGAATATGCGTCGCACCGTTCTTGACCATTTCTTCGCCGGTGTATTCAATGTTCCCGCCAGGGCAACCGTCGCAGGTTGTGAATCCGACCAGCTCGACATCCGAGTTCGCGTACATATCAAATGCACCCTCTCGGTTTTTCATTGCGCGCAGGCATTTGCCTCCCGCGCAACGCCGATATCGATCGCAAATGATGATTCCGATTTTTGCCTTGGCATTCATCTCCAGTTGCCTCAGCAGAGTTCAAAGGAAACGTCTTGCGCACCTTCCCACAAGACTTTCTTGCCCAAGGCCGGCAATTGTTCCAATCCCTTCACGATTGTCAGGAAGTGATTCCCGGCGAGTTGCCCCAGCTTGCTTGAAAAGGAACAGGAACCATAGGCAAGGATGATTTCGGTCTCGCTGTAGCCGCCTGGATAAAAGAGGATATCCCCACGCGATGGATGACTCGTGTGATTTTCGAAGCCCACAGGCTTGCCACCGTTTTCAAGCCTGAATTCTCCCAACGGTACCCAGCAACCCTCACCACTCCAGCGTACGTGAATGAACTTCTCGCGATAGGGCAGCAGAGCGAGGAAGGCGCTGACGGTCTCGGGGGCATCTGGATGAGTTTCTGCTTCAAAGACGAATTCAGCTGCTGTAATACGGATTCTTGCCATTTTCAATCTCCTTTTTTATTCAAACCTTTTCAGGCTATAGGGGCGAATATCGATTTCAGTACGGCCGTGTACCAACAGGTCGCTGACCAGGCTGGCCACGATAGGCGCCAGGGTGTAACCGTTCGATGTGACTGCGTTGTAGAAACCGGGAACGCCGGGAACCTCACCGATGATCGGGGCGCCATCGATGTTGACATTCATCCCCGCCCAGCAACGGACCATGTGTAGTCCGGCCAATGCAGGCAGCACGTGATTGGCGACCCACAAGTTGCCTTCGATGCTCGAACGCTCGGCGACATTGAGCCGCATTTCATCGTTGTAGGCTGCAGTCCATCCACCGCCGATGATCAATCCGCCGCTGGATGCCTGTTTCAGACTCAAGTGGCGGTCCGCGTGGGCAATGAGGTGGTTGACGAGCGGGGGGGCGGGCTCCGTAACGATCATCTGCAACGGGGCACCATTGACGGGGATCTTCACTCCAAGCATGGCGCCGATGCTGCTCGACCAGGCACCACTTGCGTTGATGACGCGGCCTGCGCGGATGCGCCCTCGCGAGGTGTGAACCACAAAGCCGCTACTGTTGCCGTTGAGTTTTTCAATGCGTTCAACGTTGCAGCCGCGGACAAAACGTGCACCTCGGGCCATCGCCGCGCTCGCGACGACATAAGTCGCTTTCAAGGGGTTGATCTTGCCTTCCATGGGACACCATTCCGCGCCAATCAGATCGGCCGACAGCGCTGGCGATAGCTGATGAAGTTCGTTCGCGTCGACAAGATGTGCCTCGATACCGTAGCTGCGTTCAAGTTCGACTTTCTTTTGCAGAAATGACATTCCTTGAGCGGTATCGGCCACCATCAGCCCGCCGGAGATTTTTATCTCCAGATCCTCACCGCAGTCATTCTGGATCTGTTGCCACAACTTGACCGAAAGGGGCCCAAGGGGCAACGTTGCCGCGGCCGGTCCGCCACCCTGTTGCGCCTTCGCACCGAAGTCGAATGAAAGAAGTTGCACGTGAAGACTGCCGGCGTTGGCTCCGGAGGCTTGGAGATTCAGATCGTCCCGATCGACGACCATTACGTCCTGGCCGCTTTGCGAGAGGAAGTAGGCCAGATTAGCCCCGAGAACACCACCCCCGATAACCAGTACGTCCACGCTTTGGTCGCCGAGAGGTGTTACTTCCACCGGGCGGGCGAGGTTCGGCGTGATGGCCGGGCGATGCCCGCCCCATTCCGGCTTTTCCAGGCACAG
>QKII01000439.1 GCA_003249625.1 Propionivibrio sp.
AACTTGTAGATGAAGCCGATGACCAGGATGTGGGTCGGAGCCTCCTGTCTTACAAGAGTATCCAGTGTCCGTATATTGAGCTTCGGAAACAGGGAAAAGCTGTCGCCGTCGCGCTGCTTGTTGAATGCCTTGATGCAAGCGGATCGAATGCCGTACAGCACGCGAGTGTCCGCTCCGAGGCAGTCGAAGTGGGTGGCATGATGGCCGTTGGCTCTCAGATTCTCCACGATTTCGCGGCCCAGAGGGACGCCGCCGATGCCGTCTAGAATCAGAAATCTCTTCTCGCTTGACGTGCTGTATGTCATGAGGCCTTCCGTGCCAGGAGGCTCTCGATGCCGCCGATTACGCGTGACACGCTAATGCAGTGCTTCCACAGGGTTTCTTTCTTCCACGGCAGTGAGAAGGCCGGGCAGACGACTACGCCTGGTTCCCAGTCAGGTCGCCAGTGAAAGAGTGGGTTACGTTTTCTGTAGATGGTGACGACGGGGATGCCCAGGAAGGAGGCGAGATGGCCA
This sequence comes from Propionivibrio sp., assembly GCA_003249625.1. The sequence goes on from QKII01000439.1 coordinate 516, forward strand.
TTGCCTGAGTCGTTGGCAACGACGACTCCCGATTCGTACATATACGCGCTCAGTGCCGCGATGTCTTCGAAGCGTGGGGTGTTGAAGGTGTTCCCCTTCATTCTCTTCCAGGCTTCGTGATTCTTCGGTGCGACGATGATTTCGGGGGTATAGCCTAGAGCCTGCAATTTTCGGCAGAGCTTTAGGTAGGCGGACGGGCGCCAGTTCTTTTTCTCCGGGCCGGCGGAATCGGGACTCACGATGACTCGCCGTGGATAACGACGGTGTTCCAATTCGGGAGGAGCGACTAGCGGAGGTGTCTTCCTCACAGTGGCGAGGTGCATCTTCTCACGCATGTACTGCGTGGTAATTTCCACGACACTTTCGGTCGTGAATTGCTTGAAGCGGATGGGGCCGCAACAGTCGAGCAGGCCTTTCAGCGATTGAAATTTTGCCGGCGCGTCGTTCCTGATACGTTCGGTATGGTCGAACCGCCAACTCTCCGGTGTTTTGTGGCAGATCAGCAGCCATTTCTCACGTAGGCGGGCTGTTGTGGCTTCGTCCATGCGTTCGCGGATAAAACTTGGTGGACTTACGATCGCGAGATCGTAAGCGTCCAGTTCTGATTCCATCTGCGCAGCCGCTGGATAGGGGCGAACGTCGAGTTGGGGCAGCCAGTTCCGCATCTGATGGGCGATGTTGCCGTAGCAGACCACAGAGAATCCGTTGCGTTGCAAATTGTCGGCGATCATCAGATAGATCAGGCCGTCGCCAAGTGAGTCGAATGACACCAATGCGATTCTGGATTTGTTGGCTTTGTCCTGTTCGACTGAAACTGTGGCTGTCATCTGTTCGGCGCCTGGAGAGTGTCCCGGATCATCGCCAGCGCCCAGAAACTGCGTCTTCCCCCGTCGTCGGTGAAGTGGTCGTAGAGTTGTCGGAGGCCGTTCTCGGCGATAGAACGTCGGAACGCTGCTTTACAATGCGCGGAAAATTCAATCAATTTTCCTGCAAGCCGCTCCGTATCGCGAAGTGCAAAGAGTTGGTTTGCAGCGTTGATTACTTCCGGCGCGCCGCCGCAGTCCGTGGCGAGAATAGGTACCTCGGCAACCATTGCTTCAAGCAGCACCATGCCGAAAGGTTCATGATCGGAAGTGAGTACGAAAAGGTCAAAGGCACGGAAGTAATGCCGGATGTCGGTAACCTGGCCGAGGAAGCGCACACTTCTGGCAATGCCGAGGTCCTGTGCAAGGGCGCGGAGTTCGTTTTCCAATGGGCCACGGCCCGCGATGGCAAGAAGACAACCCGTCGGGAGATTTGGCAGTGCCTTCGCGAAGCCCTTGAGTAGCGTGGTTTGGTCCTTGTCGGGGTGAAGTCGTCCGACGTTGGCAATGACGAAGGCGTCCAGTGGCAATCCGAGCAGTGCGCGAGCCTCTTCGTGTGACACCAGTTGGCTGCGTGCCTTGCTTACATCGAGGCGGTTATGCAATGTCTCTATGCGCTCCGGCGTCCAGTTAGGGAATTGTCTCCGGATGTTGTCACGTACCGCATTGGAAACGCCCAACAATGTCAGCCGCCTACGGAAGAGCTGGGCGAACCAGCGTCGTTGCGGACGATCGTAGTCGCCGAAGGCGTGGTGCACGCCGATGACCGGAAGCTGCGTCGCCCAGCAAGCAACGTAAATCGGCTTGAAACGGTGCGCTATGACTAGCGCGAAGTCCTTTGTCGCGGTGATTCTCTTTATTTTTCGGATTGCATCTATCTTCAGGCCGCGAATTGCCTTGCTTGAGTAGTCGAGGAAGACGACTTCGTCAGAGGCGGAACCTGTGCGCGCCTCTTCACAGGGCTTCCCTGTCAGATAGACCGTTAGCACTTTGAAAGGCGTGTCGCGAAACAGCACCGCGTACTGGCGTGCGACGTCGAGGAACGGCCCGGAGTAGCCGTGGCACAGTTGAAGTATCCAGCGTTCTCCCATGGGGCCTTTGATCAATTTTGTTCGGTCTTCGGCTTAGCTACCAGGATGTCCTCCATGACCAGATACTCCAAATCCGAGCCATAGAACATGTTCAGCGCATCCGTCGGAGAGCAGATCATCGGCTCTCCGCGGCGGTTGAGCGAAGTGTTGAGGACGACGCCGTTGCCAGTGAGTTTTTCGAGTTCCTGCATCAGTTCGTAGTAGCGCGGGTTGAAATCGCGAGCCAAGACCTGCGCGCGCGAGGTGCCGTCTTCGTGCACAACTTCCGGAACGCGCTCCTTCCATCCGGGAGCGACTTCGAAGGTGAAGGTCATGAACGGTGCCGGGTGGTCGCTGCCGAGCATTTGCGGACCAACGGTGTCGAGCATGCTCGGGCAGAAGGGGCGCCAGCGCTCGCGGAACTTGATCTGTTCGTTGATGCGGTCGGCGACGCCGGGTACGCTCGGGCATCCGAGGATCGAGCGGCCGCCGAGAGCGCGCGGACCGAACTCCATGCGTCCCTGGAACCAGGCGACGGGGTTGCCGTCGGCGAGGATCCTTGCCACCTCCTGCGGCACGTCGTTCAGTTTCTGCCACTGTGGTTGTTCCGGATGGCGCGCACAGGCGGCGATAACGTCCTCGTTGCTGAACGATGGGCCGAGATAGACGTGTTCCATCTTTTCGACCGGCACGCCGCGCTCGACCGAGACGTAGGCTGCTGCGCCAATTGCGGTGCCGGCGTCGCCGGAGGCAGGTTGCACGAACAGTTCCTTGAGTTCCGGGCGGGCGATGATCTTCTGGTTGAGCTTGACGTTGAGTGCGCCACCACCGGAGAAGGCGAGCTTTCCTGTCTCGCGCAGAATGTCGCCGAGGTAGTAGTCAATCATGCTAAGCGACAGATTCTCGAACAGCTTCTGCATGCTCGCCGCGTAGTGTATGTACGGGTCGTCGGCGATGTCGCCGACACGTTTCGGGCCGAGCCAGTCGATCAGCTTGGGCGAGAAGTAGAAGCCCTTGCCATTTTCCTTGTAGCGGCGGAAACCGATCACGTTAGCGTAATCAGTATTGATGACGAGTTCGCCGTTCTCGAATTTGGCGAGGCGCGAGAAATCGTATTTGTCCGGGTCGCCGTAGGGTGCCATGCCCATGACCTTGTACTCGCCATCGAGCATTTCGAAACCGAGGAACTCGGTGATGGCGCCATAGAGTCCACCGAGCGAATCAGGGTCGTAGAATTCCTTGATCTTGTGGATCTTCCCGTTTTCGCCATAGCCGAAGAAGGTGGTGGCGTATTCGCCCTTGCCGTCGATGCCAAGGATCGCTGTCTTCTCTTGGAAGCCGGAGCAGTGATAGGCGCTGGCCGCATGCGCGAGGTGGTGCTCAACCGGGACGATTTCGACTTTTTTCAGGTCGAAACCGAGCTGGGTCAGGCACCATTCGATACGTTTCTTGTAGCGGTAGAAGCGGCGGTTGCCGGCGAGAATCGCGTCAAGAGAGCGGTCTGGCGCATACCAGTAGCGCTTGGCGTAATGCCAGCGCGCTTTTTCGCCGAGGCTGATCGGGGCGAACGGGATGGCGACGGCGTCGACGTTCGACGGCTTGATGCCGGCGAATTGCAGGCAGAACTTCGCCGCCTCGTAGGGCATGCGGTTCTTGGCGTGTTTGTCGCGTACGAAGCGTTCTTCTTCAGCTGCGGCGACCAGTTTGCCGTCGATGTAGAGCGCGGCCGATGGGTCGTGGGTCAGCGCGCCGGAGAGTCCAAGTATTGTCAGTGCCAAGATTGTGTCTCGTGCAAGAGTTTTTCCGGGTGTAAAGCACGTATCCCGGTGGAAAGACCGAACAGTATACCTGTACTCAAGTTGTTGCGGCGACTACACTTTTTTACCGCTCTCTTTCTCGGGGGAGTATTCCCATATTCGGCAAAATCTCCCAGAATGACGCCCCCAAAAAGACATCAGACATCGGGACGAGAAGCATATGAAAGACTTCATCAACGATCGCTGGCAGTCCATTCTTTCTCATAACGGGCTGGCAAGTTTTGACGCGCTGTGGGAGCGCGAGGCCGAATGGTTCGAACCACCGAACAAGCGTCGTGGCGGATGGAGCGGCGTAGCTCGTTGCGAACTGCAATTGCCGGAAGGCGGGACTACGGCCATTTTTCTCAAGCGGCAGGAGAATCACGGAACGCGTTCGCTGTTGCATCCGTTGCGTGGTGTGCCGACGTTTTTGCGCGAGTTCAAACGAATCATGGCGTATCGGAGTTGTGCCATTCCGACACTGGAGCCCGTGTTTTTCGGGATGCGGATGCAAGGCAAGAATCAGCGAGCGATCCTTGCGACGGAGGAACTCGCCGGTTTTGTCTCGCTGGAAGATCGTGTCCAAGGATGGAAGCGCAATGGGTTTCCTCCGCGAAAAGAGCGTTTGCGAGTGCTTGAGTCGGTTGCTGCGTTGTTAAAGCGAATGCACGCTCACGGCATTCGCCACGGTTGTTTTTTTCCGAAGCACGTGTTTACCCGAATAAATCCGGACGGTTGTGTTGAATCGCGGGTGATTGACCTGGAAAAATCTCGCCGTCGCCCATTGCCGGTGATGTGTGCGCTGCGTGATCTGTATTCGCTAAGTAACTATTCCTCTTCTGCCTGGAGCCTTTCAGACCGGCTGTGGTTCTTCAAGCAATATCTCGGAATCCCCAAACTCAACGCCTATGCGAAGTGGCTTTGGCGGAGCGTTGCCCGGCGTTCGGCCAAAAAGAGCCTGGCTCGGCAATCAGGTCGTTGAGGCCGCCGTTCAGTAAAAGCGTTTTTCGCCCTGTGGGCGGGTCTTGAAACGGCGGTGGACCCAGTAGTACTGCTCCGGCATGGCCCTGACGGCGGCCTCGATCCAGGTGTTCATCCGTGCTGTGTCAGCCTCCGCATCTGCGGTCGGAAAATCGGCCCAGGCTTCGCCGATCTCTGTGACGTAGCCCTTGCCGTCCGGCCGGATACGGGTGACGCACGTCAAGACGACCGCGCCGGCAGCACGTGCCAGCCGTGAAAGTCCGGCCGTTGTTGCCGCCTGAATACCGAAGAACGGGACAAAGACGGCCTCGCGGCGCCGGGTGTTCAGGTCGGGTAGATAGTAGAAGGGTCGCCCCGATTTCATGGCCTTGACGGTCGCCCGGATGCCATCCTGGCGCGTGAGCAGCATCTGGTCGCCGAAGCGGCGGCGGCCGTTCAGCAACAAGCGATCGAATACGGGGTTTGCCTGCTCGGCATACATGCTTAGCGAGTCGAAACGCATTGCGACCGCGACGCCCCCGGCATCGAGTCCGACAAAATGCGGCGCCAGCAGGATGACCGGCCGACCTGCGTCGAGTTGGGCGCGAATTCTGTCGGCGCCCTCGATATGGATCAGGCGCTCCAGTCGTTCGCGGCTGGCCCACCAGAGAAGACTGCGTTCGAGGATCGAGCGGCCGAGAGCGCGGAAGTGATTCTTGACGAGTTCTTCCCTCTCATTCTCGCTCAGTTCGGGGAAGCACAATTCGAGATTTATCCGGACCACTTTTCGACGCTGGCTTCCGATGTGATAGAGAATGAGCCCAAGCGTTCGGCCGATAGGCGCAAGCGCCTGCAAGGGCAGGAAGTGGAGCAGCCAGAAGAGGAAAACGATGGGTTGGCTGAGAAGGTAGCGGATCATGGATGCGGGTACGTGCGCGGGGAACGGCATTGTATTGCCATCACTGTCGGCGTTCCATAGTCAGTCGATTCTTCCTCGTATAATGCGCGGCATAATCCGCTACGCAGGTATATTCAGGATGAAGATCCGTTTTTCCAAGATGCACGGTCTGGGCAACGATTTCGTGGTGATCGACGGGGTTCGTCAGCTGATCGCGTTGTCAACCGAGCAGATTCGTTTTCTCGCCGATCGTCACTTCGGCGTCGGCTGTGACCAGCTTTTGCTGGTTGAAAAAGCAGTGCGGCCCGATGTCGATTTCCGCTATCGCATCTTCAACGCGGATGGTGGTGAAGTGGAGCAGTGCGGCAATGGAGCACGCTGCTTCGTACGTTTCGTGCATGAGCAGGGAATCACGGAGAAAACAGAGATCCGCGTCGAAACCATGAGCGGAGTTATCAGTCCACGGCTCGAAGCCGACGGAAGCGTTACCGTCGATATGGGAGTGCCGGTTTTCGATCCGGAACGTGTTCCGTTTGTGAGTTTGTCGGCCGATCTTGTCCAGTCGCTTGAGGTCGGCGGCGAACATATCGATATCACGGTCGTTTCGATGGGCAATCCGCATGCCGTTCAGGTTGTCGCGGATGCGGACGTGGCGCCGGTTGCCGTGCAAGGGCCGTTGATCGAAGCGCATCCACGTTTCCCGCAGCGCGTGAACGCCGGTTTCATGCAGATCGCCGGACGGCAGCGAATTCGTTTGCGTGTGTTTGAGCGTGGGGCAGGCGAAACTCTGGCGTGCGGTACCGGTGCGTGCGCGGCGGTCGTCGCGGGAATCGCACGGGGACTCATCGACTCGCCAGTTCGTGTCGAGACACGTGGCGGCGAACTGACCATCGCCTGGCAGGGGCCGGGTACGCCCGTGCAGATGACCGGCCCTGCCGTAACCGTATTTACCGGAGAAATCGAACTATGAAATCCGAAGAAGTCGCCCAGTACCTGCTGGATCATCCCCAGTTTTTCGAGGAGCATGCCGACCTCGTGTCGCGCCTGGTGATTCCGCATCCGCATGGCGGACGGACGATTTCGATCACTGAGCGGCAGATGCTCAGCTTGCGCGACAAGAATCGGCAGGTTGAAGGAAAGCTGGCCGAGTTGCTGCAGTTCGGCGAGGAGAATGACGTCATCAGCGAGAAAATGCATCGCCTCGGCGTGGCGGTAATCGCGGCAGGAAGCTTCCAGTCAGTCATCCATTCCCTGAATTTCCATTTGCGTGACGACTTCGCCATTCCGCATTTCGCCTTGCGCTTGTGGCGTCGCCCAGAGAATGCCGCCGAGTTGCCAGAGTTCGCCGGCGTCAGTGAGGAATTGCAAGCCTTCGCCGAAACGCTGGAGCATCCGTATTGTGGTTCGACGTCGGGCTTTGAGACAGCGTCATGGTTTGGTGCCGCAGCGACCCAGGTTCGCTCACAGGCGCTGATTGCTCTGCGCAACGGTGGTGGCACGATCGGCATGATCGCGCTGGGTAGCGAAGACCCGCAGCGTTTTTATTCCGGCATGGGCACTTTGTATCTGGAGCGTCTGGGCGAAATCGCTTCGGCGGCACTGGCCCGGGTATTGCCGTTGCCTTGAAATGAACGCATCGGGCCCGGTTGATCGCTACCTGGACGAACTGGCCCAGCAGCGTCGTCAGTCACTGCATACCGTCAGCAGCTATCGGCGCGACCTGGCTGTTCTGGGCCGGTTGCTCGATGCGATGGGTGATGTCAACATGATGTCGTTGCAGTCGCATCACGTCAGGCGTTTCGTGGCCCAATTGCACGGCCAAGGGTTGTCCGGCCGCTCGCTGGCGCGCATGTTGTCGGCCTGGCGGGGCTTCTATCGCTGGCTCGGTGCGCATGGCGAAATCTCAGCCAATCCCGTCGAAGGTGTCAAGGCACCGAAACGGCCGCAGGCGCTGCCAAAGGTCCTCTCGCCCGATGAGGCGTGCCGTCTTCTGGACGGCCAAAGCGAGGATGTGCTTGAGTTGCGTGACCAGGCAATGTTCGAGCTGTTCTACTCATCTGGTGTACGTCTTTCTGAGTTAACGACGCTGGATGTAGGCTGCCTTCACGATCTGGTGGATGGCGAAATTCGGGTGCTTGGCAAGCGCGGCAAGACGCGACATGTTCCTGTCGGAAGGAAGGCGCGGGAGGCGATCGAGCGTTGGGTCAAGCGTCGCCCGGAGGTCGCCAGCACGGAGGAAACGGCTTTGTTCGTTGGCAAGCGGGGGGCCCGCATTCATCCTCGAGTGGTCGAGGAGCAGCTGAAACGTCGAGCGCTGGCGCAGGGGCTGCCAGTCAACGTTCATCCTCATATGCTGCGGCATTCGTTTGCTTCGCACATGCTGCAGTCGTCAGGTGATCTACGCGCCGTTCAGGAAATGCTGGGGCATGCCAGCATTGCCTCGACGCAGGTGTACACACATCTCGATTTTCAGCATTTGGCGCACGTCTACGATATGGCGCATCCGCGGGCAAAGCGGAAATAGCGTTCAGCACCGCAACTCAGGCAACGGCTCACCCCGCGGAACGAAAACCAGCGCCAGCCCGTTGTTGCAGTAGCGCAATCCAGTCGGCGCCGGGCCATCCTCGAAAACGTGCCCTTGATGACCTCCGCAATGTGTGCAATGGTACTCGGTGCGAGGATATCCCAGCTTGAAGTCGGTCTTGACAGCGGTTGCGTTCGGCAGAGCCTCCTGGAAGCTTGGCCAACCGGTGCCGCTTTCGTACTTGGCACGGCTGTCGAACAGCGGCTGGAAACAGGCGGCGCAGAGGAAGGTGCCGTCGCGTTTCTCGGTAAGCAATACGCTGCTGCATGCGTACTCCGTTTCCTCTTCGAAGAGGATGCGGAACGTTTCAGTGGGCAACAATTTGGCCCACTCGGCTTTGGTCTTGACTGGCGGCATGGTCGTTGTTCCTCATTTGACCTTCCTTGGGCAAGGTCGATACGCAGAGGTTCAAGTTGCATCTGCAACTGTGTTGCGAGTATGGGGTGGGCGTGTTTTAATCGCCCTTCCTGAAAGTGTTTGGAGTGAGGTATGGCGGCAACTTCCTCGTCCGGCCAGCGGGCGGTCGCCGAACAGATTCGGCTCTGCGGTGCTCGCGCGACGCCGGCGCGTATCCGCGTCCTGCGCCTTTTGCGCGAGGCGCCAATGCCTGTTTCGCACGCGGAAATCGAAGCGCGGTTGGGCGAGCCGATGATGGATCGGGTGACGCTGTACCGTGTGCTTGACTGGCTGGTGGCCAGCGGCTTGGCACATAAAAATGCCGACGCGCATCGCGTCTTCCGTTTTTCTGCGGCGTCGTTAGGCGAACATGCGACCCATGTACATTTTCGTTGCGAGCAATGCGGCGGCGTGTATTGCCTGGATGCGTCGCTCCCCGTCGCGCCGGCGCTGCCGCAAGGATTCTCACTGACCCGTCTGGATTTCGATCTGCGCGGGATCTGCGCAGACTGTGGCAAGGAGACGAATCGATGAACGCGCCCATTCCGGTAACCATCGTCACCGGCTTTCTCGGTAGCGGCAAGACGACGCTGTTGAACCGAATTCTGACCGAACGCCATGGCGAGAAGATCGCTGTCATCGAGAACGAGTTCGGCGAAGTGGGGATCGATAACGAATTGCTTGTTTCAGGTGAGGAACAGGTTGTCGAAATGAACAACGGCTGCATTTGCTGCACCGTGCGTGGCGACCTGATTCGGATCCTCAACGATCTCGCCGATCGTCGCGCGCGTGGCCTGCTTTCGTTCGACCGAGTGGTGATCGAAACGACCGGGTTGGCTGACCCCGGGCCGGTGGCGCAGACTTTTTTTCTCGATGAACAGATTTCCCGGCGTTATCTGCTTGATGCTGTGATCACTCTGGTCGATGCCGTCCATGTCATGCAACAGCTCGATGAGCACGAGCAGGCTCAGGCGCAGGTCGGATTCGCCGATCGCCTGTTGCTCTCCAAGACAGATCTGGTTTCTGACGTGCAGGTGGACGCGGTGTCGCAGCGCCTGCGGCAAATCAATCCGCGCGCCGAGCTCGTGGCGGCGCAGTTCGGGCGGGTTCCATTGAAGGAGTTGCTCGATATCCGTGGATTTAACCTGAATGAGGTGTTGCGCATTGCGCCAGAGTTTCTGTCGGCCGGCCATCATCACCATGCGAAGGACCGCGTCGGTGCGTTCGTATTTCGCAGCACGCAGCCTTTCGACGACGCCCGTCTCCAGGATTTTCTGGCGGCGATTGCGAGAGTCTATGGACCGGGTTTGATGCGATATAAAGGCGTGTTGGGCATTCAGGGGCTACCCTACCGCGTGATCATCCAGGGCGTGCATGAGTTGATGGGCGCCAGCGCCGGGAAAGATTGGGAGCCTGAGAGTGCGCGGGAAAGCGTCATGGTGTTTATCGGTCGCGACCTGCCGCGTGAAATCATCGAGCAGGGATTGCGCCAAAGCCTGTGTGCGGCATGAAAATCGGTGATCGTCCGCGGAACTCCTCAAATTGCAGAGCGTGAGGCGATGTGTTAAAACAATCCCCCGCACTTTCGCCGTAACCCGATCGCTTCTGCCATGGTTTTCTCTTTCTTCAAAAAGCAGCCAGAAAAGATGGTTGCCCGTCCTGCGGCCGTTCCGCGGAAGGCGGAGATTGGGGGAGAGCACGCAGAACAAGATGCTGTCGGCAAGGCAACCAATCCGGAATCGAATCAAGCTGAGGCCGAAGGTGGAGGTGCGAATGCTCCGGTGGATTCGCCCTCGGACTTTTCCGATTTCGCTTTCAGTCAGTCTTCACTGGATTTTCACGTCGAGGCCGATGTCGATCCGATCGACGCACAGGCCGAAGAGGTGGCCGTTCTGTTTGCCAACAGTCAGGATGCGGCAGCGCAAAGTGTCCTTGAAAATACGGTACAGACGTTTAGCGGCGAGTCCAGTGAGCGGCTTTGGCTGATGCTCTTCGACCTGTACCGCGTGACGGGCCAGCAATCGGCATTCGAGACGCTGGGAATCGAGTATGCGCGCGCTTTTGAAAAATCGCCGCCTGGTTGGGGAAGCACAGCCCCGGAAAAGGCAAAACCACGCGAAGGGGCTGCGGGTACTCTGGTTTTCAAGGGGGATCTGCTGGGAAGCAACCAGGCGGCGTTCGACGCGGTCAGGCAGTCGCTCGGGAAGAACCGCAAGTTGCGGCTCGACATGTCGAAAGTCGGGCAGGTCGACCATGACGGGTGCGCGAGTTTTCTTCAACAGCTGATGTCGGCGCGAAAGAGCAAACAGGAAATCGAACTGCTCGGCCGCGAGGCGCTCGGCGAACTCGTTCAGGGGTGCGTCGAAACAGGGCGTGCCGAAGGGAAAGCGTGCTGGCTGCTCCTGCTCGAACTGTGCCAGTTGCAAGGGCGTCAGGAAGCATTTGAAGAAGCGGCTATCGATTATGCGGTGACTTTCGAGGAGTCGCCGCCATCTTGGGAAGTTGCGCGAGTGGCAGAGCCGGAGCCTGAGGTCTCGACTGAGGTTACGGCAAGTGGAGACGTGGGCGATGTTTACGTATTGAACGGCGAGGTCAAAGCTGCACGTTTCGCCGATCTGTCCTCTTTCGCCAACAGCCATGATGCTGTCCAGATTGACTGTTCCGGGCTAAAGCGGTTGGATTTTGTAAGTGCCGGTGCGTTGTTGAACGCGCTGACATCGGTCCGCCGTTCCGGAAAGAAAATCGTTTTTTTCCATCCCAATTATCTGGTGGCCGAGTTGCTGCGTATTGTCGGGCTGACGGCGGTGGCTACCCTCGTTTTTGCCAAGCGTTAGGACAGATTTATGGAGCAATACCACGGTACGACGATTATCTCTGTGCGTCGCGGACGAAAAGTCGCCATGGGCGGCGATGGGCAGGTGACACTAGGCAATATCGTCGTCAAGGCCAGCGCACGCAAGGTCCGCCGCATTCATAATGACAGTATCCTTGCCGGCTTTGCCGGTGGAACGGCCGATGCTTTCACGCTGTTCGAACGCTTTGAAGCCAAGCTGGACAAGCATCAGGGCAATCTGGTCCGCTCGGCGGTCGAGTTGGCAAAGGACTGGCGAAGTGATCGGGCTTTGCGGCGGTTGGAGGCGATGCTGGCGGTGGCCGATCGCGAAAGCTCGCTGATCATTACCGGCAATGGTGACGTGCTGGAGCCAGAACAGGGGTTGCTCGCGATCGGTTCGGGCGGCGCCTACGCTCAGTCGGCCGCGCGGGCGTTGCTGGAAAATACCGAACTCGATCCCGCGGAGATCATCCAGAAATCACTGGCGATCGCCGGTGATCTGTGTATCTACACCAACCATAGCGTCACGCTCGAAACCCTGGACTGATTACATTCCAAAATCGCTGGTGACTTTGTCGACATCGCCTTTCCTTGCTATAGCACTGTCGGCGGCGCGTCTTCGCTTTACCAGCGATCTATAAACGGGGGCGGTCAGACGCCGAGCGTAACGCGAAAGTCGTCGAAGCGCGCCTCGATTTCGGCAAAATGCGCAGCTAATTTTGGCCAGGATACGCCGAGACTGGCACACGCGACGTCGGAAAGCTCGGGCACCTGATTGCTTTGCAATTCGCCCAGATCGAGCGCGTGGCTCAAGCATTCGCTGATGTGCACCAGGTTGCCCATCTCGCTGCCGAATTCATCAGGTTCGTGGTGCGCGGCAATCGCATCGACAATGTCGGTCGGCAGTTTCCAGGAGGTTGCCAGGATGCTTCCTGCGTCGCAGTGGTCATAACCGAAAACGGTCCGTTCCGCGACGAACAGCGGAATATCTTCGTGTTGATGCTGGTCGAGCGCAGCGAGAAAGTGGGCCGGACTGGCGGTGTACATGAGGAGTTGCCCTATATCGTGCAACAGTCCGCTGGTGAAGGCCAGATCGGGATCAATGCCCGTCTGCTCGGCCAGCACGCGGGCGCAGGTGGCGACGCCGAGGGAGTGTTGCCAGAGGACGCGGGCGCTGAAGCCGGACGTGTGCGCGTCGTAGCGGTAGATCAGCGCGGAAGCCAGGACGATGGTGGCAATCCTGTCGGCGCCGAGGAGAAGGAACGCCTGGCTGGCAGAAGCGACGCGTTTCGAGAGCCCTGACCCGGCGGAATTCGCGGCTGCGAGCAGGCGTGCGACTATGGCGGGGTCCGAGTTGATGTGGTGCGCCAGCGTATCGAGGTTGGCGCTGTCGTCACCGAGTGCCCGGATCAGATAATTGACCACTTCCGGCAGTGACGGAAGTGTCTCCGCGTGCGTCGGCAGCGAGTCGAGCGACGGAGGGGGCGTCATTGAGCAGCTTCCAGTCGGTACGCGAGAACCGCGGAGCGGAGGCTCTCCCTGGCAGGCGAACTCGTTCCGCGGAAGATGTGTGCGATCCGCTTTTCAGCGGCCTCGCGTTCGCTGGCGAGTGCTTCGGCATCACGGGTATCGGCGACGAGCACCGTGACGGTAGCAACGCCGCGCCGCATCAGCCGGTCGAGCATCGCTACGTCGAGAACGGTGCCGGCAGCCAGCAACGGCTTGCCTTCGCGGTCCGTGAGATCACGGGCGAGTGCCATGCCCGGCGTGGCTCGAGCAGGGGCTAGGCACAGGAGGCGCTGCTTGTCGGTCATCGTCGGGCCCGATCCTGATGTTGAGAGTGGCATGAGTTTGCCACAGCGCAAGGTCGATGAGAACATAACGCCCTTGTTCAGTGGTTAAGGCAGGACTGAAATGACGCAGATGACTCCGCAGGAAATCGTTCACGAACTCGACAAGCACATTGTCGGGCAGGGAAAAGCCAAGAAGGCGGTGGCCATCGCCTTGCGCAACCGCTGGCGGCGGGCGCAGGTGGCTGAGCCGCTACGCCAGGAAATCACCCCGAAGAATATCTTGATGATCGGCCCGACGGGGGTCGGCAAGACGGAGATCGCCCGGCGTCTGGCGCGCCTGGCGAATGCTCCGTTCATAAAAGTCGAGGCGACAAAATTCACCGAGGTCGGTTACGTTGGCCGCGATGTCGAGACGATCATTCGAGACTTGGCCGAGATCGCTATAAAGAACGGTCGCGAGCAGGCCATGAAGGGGGTTCGGATGCGCGCAGAGGACGCCGCCGAAGATCGCATCCTCGACGCGTTGCTGCCGCCAGCCCGTGGTGGCTTCTACAACGAGACGCAGAGCTCCGATGAAA
>QKII01000262.1 GCA_003249625.1 Propionivibrio sp.
GCCTTGATTAATCCGCCAGGAGCAGTCGCCGCAGTTCGAGCAACCCTGCCGAGAGCATGGCCAGATCTTGCGGCGCGTTGCGCTTGAGTTCCTCGACCACGGCGCGGCCTGCATTCACCACCGCTTGCTCGAGCGGGTCTCGCTGTAGAAGGGCCTGGCGCAAAGCACGCAGATCGCTGGCCTGTTGCGCGCGTGCGCGGGCCTGCCAGCGGTTGCTCGCGGGGAGGTTGGCAATGGCGTTACCGAGCCAGCCGAGGTCGAGGCTGGCGTCGAGTCCTGCGCAGGTGCTTGCCACCTCGGCGAGCGGCTGGTTGCCGCTGCGCGCGAGATCGACGAGTTCGATGATCCCGACGATGCGCGAGCGGGCTTCGAGCAGCGCGCTGACGGCCTCGGCGCCTTCCTTGCCGCTTCGCGCTTCGGCGATAGCCTGAGCCAGCGCATCACGGTAGGCAGCGACCATTTCGGTGATTCCGGCGCGTGCGCATTGCGACGCGAGAAGTTGCCGCGTGGCCGCGCTGATCATTTCGCGCAACGCCATCATCAAGGCCATCTGTTGCGGCGAAGGAATCTTCAGGTCGAGTGCCTCGATTTCCTTCCACAATGCCTCGGCACCAAGCAGTTCGCAGGCAGCAAACCACGCCGAGACGATCTGTTCAAGATCGGCGCCAGTCTCATCGCCGACCTGCTGGACGAATGTGGTACCCATTCGGTTGACCAGACGGCTGACGATCTGGGTGGTGATGATTTCTCGCCGCAGGGGGTGCGACGGAATTTGCGCTGCGCATTTTTCCGCGACTGCGTCGGGGAAATAGCCAACGAGCAGCGGCTGGAAAGCCGGCGCGTCAGGTAGCGATGAGGCGAGGATGGCCTGCTTCAGATATATTTTTGTGTAAGCCAGGACGACGGCAATTTCCGGCGCAGACAGGCCGAGGCCCATCTGGGCGCGTTCGAGGAGGTGCTTCTCGTCGGGCAGGAACTCGATGGATCGGTTGAGGCCACCCTTTGCCTCAAGGTGGCGAATCCATTGCCCGTGCCCGTTGAGCAGGTCGCGACCGTAGGTCGCTTCCAGCGAGACGGCCTGCGTCTGCTGATAGTTGTCGACCAGCACCCTGCGGCCGACGTCGTCGGTCATCGAGGCGAGCAGGGCGTCGCGTTGCTTGAGCGTCATGTCGCCGCTCTGGAGGAGGCTGGAGGTGAGGATCTTGATATTGACCTCATGGTCGGAGGTGCCGACGCCGGCCGAATTGTCTAGCGCATCGGTGTAGATCAGGCCACCGTTCAGCGCGTACTCGATGCGCGCCTTCTGCGTGAATCCGAGGTTGCCGCCTTCGCCGACGACCTTGGCACGCAGGTCGCTGGCGTCAACGCGGATGGCATCATTGCCGCGGTCGTTGGCGTCCTGGTGACTCTGGCTGCTGGCCTTGAAATAGGTTCCGATGCCGCCGTTGTAGAGGAGGTCGACCGGTGCCTTGAGGATGGCACTCATCAACTCGTTCGGCGTCATCTGCTCGGCATCGACACCAATGCGGGCGCGCATCTGTGCTGAGAGCGGGATGCTCTTTACGTCACGCCGCCATATGCCGCCGCCTTCGGAAATCAACGCCTTGTCGTAGTCATCCCACGACGAGCGTGGCAGATCAAACAGACGCTGCCGCTCGGCGAAACTTTTTTCAGGATCGGGATTCGGGTCGAGGAAAATGTGCCGGTGGTCGAAGGCGGCGACGAGCAGCGTTTTGTCCGAGCGCAGCAGACCATTGCCGAAGACGTCGCCGGACATGTCGCCGATGCCGACCGCCGTGAACGGTTCGCTCTGTGTGTCGCGGCCCAGTTCGCGGAAGTGCCGTTTGACGGCTTCCCACGCGCCGCGGGCGGTGATCCCCATCTTCTTGTGGTCATAGCCGGCCGAGCCACCGGATGCGAAGGCGTCGCCCAGCCAGAAACCGTATTCGATGGCGATGGCGTTGGCGTAATCGGAGAAGGTCGCGGTTCCCTTGTCGGCGGCGACAACAAGGTAGGGGTCGTCGCCGTCATGGCGGCGGACGTGGGCCGGCGGGACGACCTTGCCGCCGATCAGGTTGTCGGTAACGTCGAGCAGGCCACGGATGTAGATCTGATAGCAGGCGATACCTTCGGCCAGCCAGGCGTCGCGCTCGCTCGGCGGCGGCAGACGTTTTCCGACAAAGCAGCCCTTGGCGCCTAGCGGCACGCCGACGACGTTCTTGACCATCTGCGCCTTGACTAGCGCGAGGCCTTCCGTGCGGTAGTCCTCCATCCGGTCGGACCAGCGCAAGCCGCCGCGGGAGACGCTGGAGCCGCGCATGTGTATGCCTTCCATGCGCGGGCTGTAAACAAAGACTTCGTAAAGCGGTACCGGCTTGGGCAGGAAGGGGATGAGTTTCGAGGATATCTTGAACGACAGGTAGTCCTTGGGTTGGCCCTTGGCGTCAGTCTGCCACGCGTTGGTGCGCATGGTGGCGTGGAATGCGGTGCGGTAGCCGGAGAGGATGCGGTCGTCGTCGAGGTTGCTGACTTGCGACAGGGCCGCCGCCAGTTCGCGGTCGATTGCTTCGGCGCATTCGTCGCTGCCGTTCGGGTCGAAGCGCGCGTCGAACAGGTCGGAGAGCAGGCGGGCGATTTGCGGGTGACTGGCCAGGCAGCGCTCGATATAGACCTGGCTGAACGGCAGGCCGGCCTGGCGCAGGTAGCGACCGTAGGCGCGCAGAATGGCCACGCGGCGGCCGTCAAGGCCGGCGAGCAGTACGAGACGGTTGAATCCGTCGTTCTCAGCCTCGCCGCGCAGCAGTTTCTCGACGTGTTCGAGGAAGGCGCGGCGTGCCGAATCGTCCTCGAGCGCGTCTGGCGCTGGCAGTTGTACGGCGAAGTCGGCGATATGCAGCGCTTGCTCGGCGAGGCGGAACGGCTGTTCGGAAAGCACGGTCAGCCCGAGGTTCTCGAAGACCGGCAGGATCGTCGAGAGTGGTCGCGGCTGGCCCTTGAAGAACAGCTTGATGTGCTGGTGCGAGCCGTCGTCGCCATAGGGTGCGTTGAGCTTGATCTCGATGTTGCCGCTGCGTTCGGCGGCTTCCAGACGCTCAAGATCCGAAACGGCGGAACTCGGCGGCACCTGGTCCTGATAGGCCAGCGGCAGCGAGGCGCCGTAGCGCCGTAGCAGGACATTGCCGCGTTCTTCCCCGTCGTGTTCAATCAGGTTGTGTTGCAGTTCATCCTGCCAGCCACGGACGATGCGGGCGACCTCACGCTCGATGGCTTCCTCGTCGTACTCGTAGCATTGTCCTTCCGGGGTGCGAGCGATCAGGTGGAGGCGCGCCATGCGCGACTCGCCGACGGTCAGGAAGAAGTCGACACTCTCCGCCTTCAACGTGTCGCGGATGAGGCCGGTGATGCGCTTCCGTCTTGTCGTGTCGAGGCGGTCGCGGGGAGCGTAGATCAGCGCGGAGACGTAGCGGCACCAGCGGTCGTTGCGCAGGAAGACGCGGACGCGCTGATGTTCGTAGAGCATGACGATGCCGTGCGCAATGCGTTGCAGATCGGCGGTGTCGGTTTCGATCAGTTCGTCGCGCGGGTAGGTTTCCAGGATGTTGCGCAGCGTCTTGTCGTTGTGTCCCCCGGGAACGAAGCAGCAGGCGGTGCGCACCGCCGCGACCTTGCCGCGAACAACGGGAATCTCGCTGGTGGAAATATGGTAGACGTGCGCTGCGTACAGGCCGACGAAGACGTGCTGGCCGACAATGCGGCCGGCGGTGTCGCGTTGCAGGACGCCGATGAAGTCGAGGTAGCCGGAACGATGGACGATGGAGCGTGCATCGGCCTTGGCCAGTGT
>QKII01000190.1 GCA_003249625.1 Propionivibrio sp.
GTATCGCCGCTGACTACCACGGAGAAGTACTCGGCGAGGCCGGTCATTTGGAGCAGCGGGCCGGTAAACGCCTCGGTCTTGTTGGTAATCACCGCCATCGGCAGGCCCTTGGCCCGAATGGCGTTCAGCCCCTCGCGCACGCCGGGAAACAGCTGCGTCCGCAGGCCGTTCTCCCGGGCGTAATGCCGCCGGAAACTGGCCAGCGCTTCGGCAGGCGCCGGCAAATCGTCGTCGGCCGCAGCAAGGGAGTCAGCCAGCGAGCGTTTGACCAGATTGGGAATGCCGCGCCCGACATAGCGACGTACGGCATCTTCCGGTAGCGCCGGCCGCCCCAGGTCGGCGAGCATCCCGCAGACGGCGGCATGCAGGTCGGGCACCGTATCAAGCAGCGTGCCGTCGAGATCGAACAGGACGGCGCGGACATCGACCATCGTCATACTCGCGCCAGTTGCGCGCGCATGGCGGCGATCACCGAATCGTAGTGATGCGGGTCGCTGTCCTGGCCGGCCTCGTAAATGGCCGAACCGGCAACGAAGGTATCTGCACCGGCCAGCGCAATCGCGGCGATATTGTCCACCTTGACCCCGCCGTCGATTTCGATGCGAATCCGGCGACCGCTTTCCTGCTCGTAGTCCTTGATTCGCGCGCGCGCTTCCTGCAACTTGGTCAGGGTCGACGGAATGAACTTCTGCCCGCCAAAGCCTGGATTGACTCCCATCAGCAGGACGAGGTCGAGCTTGTCCATCACGTAGTCCATGTAGTGCAACGGTGTCGCAGGGTTGAACACCAGACCGGCCTGGCAACCGTGCTCACGAATGATCGACAGGCTGCGGTCCACATGATCAGAAGCTTCCGGATGGAAGCTGATGACGTTCGCCCCGGACTTGGCGAAATCGACGATCAATTTATCGACCGGTTTGGCCATCAGGTGCACATCGATCACCGCCTGGGTCAGCGGACGAATCGCCTTGCACACCATTGGACCGATAGTCATGTTGGGAACGTAGTGGTTGTCCATCACGTCGAAATGGATCCAGTCGGCGCCGGAAGCGATGACGTTGACCACTTCTTCACCGAGCCGGGTGAAATCGGCGGAGAGAATGCTGGGAGCGATCAGATACATGGGCCTGCCTGCAAAAAGCACAATTCTACCGCGTCACCACCGCCACCGACTTTCAGCCGAAAAGATCGATCTGTTCCGTATCGAGATATTGCCAGGCATACTTCAAATGGATTTTCTGGGCAATGAAGACATCGTAGACATCGCGGTCGAGATGACCATTACGACTGAGATTTTCCAGAACGTGCATTGCCTCCGAGAGCTTCATCCCGGGCTTGTACGGACGATCACGAGCCGTAAGCGCCTCGAAGATATCGGCAACCGCCATGATCCTTGCCGGTAACGACATTTGCTCTCTCGTCAGTCCCTTGGGGTACCCCCGGCCATCAGCCCGTTCATGATGGCCGCCCGCGTACTCGGGGACGTTTCGAAGGTGCATCGGCCACGGGAGTGAATCAAGCATCCTGTTGGTTGCGATGACATGGTGGTTGACCGTTTCACGTTCCGAACGTGTCAACGTTCCGTAGCGGATGGTCAGGTTCTCGATCTCGTCGTCCGACAGGAAATCAACCTCATCGCCCTCCGGGTTGATCCAGCGATAGCGCCGCGAAATCTGCCGCACGCGTTCCTGATCTTCCGGTCGCATCGCTTCGCTGCCCTTGTTGACCTGCCAGAGAAACCCCCGGTCTTCGGCAATTCGCTGCAATATTTCGCGGAATTCGTGTTCAGCCGCCGCCTTGTCTGCGCCGGCAACAATGGCTCGCAGCATCGCGGTTTCGGCATCCCGGCGAATGACCTCGAAGCGGGTATCGAGCAGTTCAATACGATCGAAGATTGTCTGCAGCTTGGTCGCCTTGTCCACAATGTGCACTGGCGTAGTAATTTTTCCGCAGTCGTGAAGCAAGCCGGCTATCTTCAGTTCGTAGCGATCCTTGTCGGTCATGACGAAGTCGGCTAGCGGACCGCTGCACATCGCCGAGACGGCATCAGCGAGCATCATGGTAAGCGCGGGAACACGTTCGCAATGCCCGCCGGTGTAGGGCGATTTTTCGTCGATCGCCATGTTGATCAAGGAAACGAACGATTCGAAAAGCCGCTCCAGTTGGCCAACAAGCAAACGGTTGGTCAATGCCACCGCTGCCTGTGAAGCCAGCGACTCGGCGAGGCGCCGGTCGCTATCGGCGAACGCGCACACCTCTCCTGTTTCCGGATCGATCGCGTTGATCAGCTGCAGCACACCGATGACCTCGTTCTCGTGATTTTTCATCGGCACCGTCAGAAACGACTGCGAACGGTAGCCGGTCACGTTATCGAAACTACGCGTTCCGGAAAAATCGAATCCATCCTCCGTGTAGGCGTCCGCAACGCTGACGGTTCGCGCCTGGAGTGCGCAAGACGCTGCCACGAGGTGGGTATTCGGCGCACCATCCACCTGGAAGAGCGGCAGGTCCGGGAACTGCGCCGAAATCGGCTCACCGGATACCCCGCCGAAAGCCAGCTTCAACGAATCGTTGCGAACAATCTCGAAACGCAACGACTGGCGGTCTTCACTGACACGATACAACGTGCCGCCATCGGCGCGCGTAATGGCCTTCGCGGCCAGCAGGATACTTTCGAGCAGCCTTCCGATATTCTGCTCGTTCGACAGCGACGCACCAATTTCATTGAGTTGCTCGTAGCGTTGCGAGAGATCGGCTGACGAACTCACGGACGAAAGCTCCACGCGAACAGGAAGGAGAACGACCGTCGCAATCCCGGAATCCTAGAACTCAAAGACCAGCCCATCCCGCAATATCGCCAGAGGCTTACCGGCCCCTTCGCCAATCTCGTCGATGATCTCCGTTGCCTGCCCGGGCTTCAGGTGCGTCACGAAAACCTCGACGGGCGAAACCAGCTTGTCAAGCTCACTGCGCAACAACCGTGGGCACAGGTGTTTTGAGACACGCGCCAAGGCCTCCTGGCTATCGGAAAACGCCGCTTCGATCAGCAGATAGCGTAGATTGGCAACCCCGTTAATGATCGGCCAAAGCCGATCATTGACCGTCGTATCTCCGGAAAACACAAGACTTCCCTGTCCCGAATCAAGGAGATAACCGACCGCGGGCACCGTATGCTCCGCCGGCAACGCGGTGATGTTCCGCCCCCGCAGCGCCACTGTCTCTCCGACGAGCAGAGGGCTGTATTGCATGACCTGACGATTGCTAACCGAGATTTCACTGAAGTCCGGCCAGGTCGCCCAGTTAAAAATGTGGCTGCGTATCGTCTCGAGCGTCGCGGCCAGTGCATGCACCGTCACCGGGGATTTCCTGAGATCGGCCACGGCATCGATCATGAGCGGTAATGCCGCAATATGGTCGAGATGTGAATGTGTAATGAAAACGTGATCAATCGCGGCCAATTCCGGAAGCGACAATTCGGCCAGCCCCGTCCCGGCATCGATCAGGACATCGTCGTCAACGAGCAGCGAGGTTGTTCGCCAGTTTCCGCCGCCAATGCCGCCACTGCACCCAAGTACCCGGACTTTCATCGTCTCCCGCCCCCAATTATGACGTTGAAATCCTAGCCTATCAGTTGCCGGGTCTACAGGAACTATTTCACAACCGACACGGGAGAATGAACGCCCTGCCAGCCCTCAACTTTTCAGAAAAAACTCCATCTTTATGCCGCCGATCTGAATCACGTCATGATCGGCCAGCGGACGCGCCTGAGTACCAAGCTGCTGACCATTCACGGTGGGATAGGTCGGCCCTTCCACGTGGGTGATGAAGTATCCCTG
>QKII01000462.1 GCA_003249625.1 Propionivibrio sp.
AAAAAGGAGTTGTTGAGACTGGCCGCCTGAAGTGGCCGCGCGCTGCCGGCGCCGCTCCGGGCTACGCCCTCCGCGTCACCGACAGCGCAGAAGGATCAACCAAATACCCAACCACCTTTTTGCACAACTTGACGCACACAACTGGCCTTCGCGGCGACATTAACGTGATGTGAAGCACTGCTCTCCGCTAAAACTACAACATGCCCACCCCTTACTCAGGCACTGGATTAGGAAGGGGGCGAAAGAAGCTCGTCGTCGTCGCCGTTCGAAAATTGCATGGCGTAAAGGTGTGCGTAGTGGCCGTTACGTGCGAGCAGTTCGGTATGCGAACCTTGCTCGATAATTCGCCCGTGGTCCATAACGGCAATCACGTCGGCTTTCTCGATCGTTGAGAGGCGGTGTGCAATGACTAGCGTTGTGCGATTTTGTGTGACGTGATCCAGTGCATTCTGAATGAATCGTTCTGACTCTGTGTCAAGCGCGGACGTCGCTTCATCAAGGATAAGAATCGGGGCGTTCTTCAGAATTGCACGTGCGATGGCAAGACGTTGGCGCTGTCCGCCAGACAGCAGTACGCCGTTTTCTCCTACGAGGGTGTCATAGCCAAAAGGGAGCTTCTCGATGAATTCGTTGGCATAAGCCGCCTTTGCAGCAGCTTCGATGGCCTCGCGCGGCGTGCTGGCAAGGTCACCATAGGCGATGTTGTTAGCGATGGTGTCGTTGAATAGCGATGTCTGTTGTGTAACCAGCGCTATGTGTCGGCGAAGGTTGCGTAGGGTGTAATCTTCAACGTCGATTCCATCGATCAAGATCTGCCCATGCTGATGGTGGTAGAAGCGAGGGAGCAAACTGGCTAATGTTGACTTGCCGCTGCCGGAGCGGCCTACGAGACTGGCCAGGTTCGATGGTCAGGTTGATGCCGTCAAGAACCTTGCCGCTCCCCTCTTCATAGCTGAACGACAAATCACGAATTTCTACTTTGCCAGATACACGCTCTTGCTCAACTAAACCCGTGTCAGTTTCTGGCGCTTCGTCAAGCTGGGAAAAGATGCTTTCTGCGCCGGCAAGACCCTTCTGGACCGTTGCGCTGACTTCCGATAATTGGCGAATGGGTTTTGGAAGCATGCCTGCTGCAGTAATGTAGGCGACAAGATCCCCAGCAGAGGCGTCACCCCTGAGCAGAAGCACCAGAAGCAGTAGCACAGACATTGTGCTGAATGTGACCATTTGTAGCGCAGGAGTGAAGGTGGCGGATGTTCGGGCCATGCGCAGTTGTTTGTTGGTATTTTCCTCACTGGATGCTCTGAAGCGCTTTGCTTCGTAGTTCTCTCCTCCAAAACTGCGAATAACACGGTAGCCTTGAATAGTCTCAGACGCAACGTGGGTCAGGTCGCCCATCGCTGCCTGAATTTTTTTGCTTTGCTTGCGGAACTTCCGACTTGCACTACCGACCATCACGCCAATTATTGGAAGGATGGCAACCATGACCAGAGTAAGCTTCCAGTTCATCCACAGTAGGTAGCCGAAGAGGAAAGCAACAGTCAGACCCTCGCGAATTATTACCTTTATGGCATCGGTTGCAGCGCCGGTGACCATTGTTACGTTGTACGTGATACGCGAAATCAGGTGCCCGGAATTGTTGTTGTCGAAGTAGGTATTGGGCAGATGCAAGAGATTTTCGAAAAGCGCTAGCCGTAAATCGTGAATGAGTCCAAGAGAAACCTTTGCCAGGAAATAGTTGCCAAGATACGTTCCTATGCCTTGCCAGAAAACGATGACAATCAACAGGAGCGGAATGCCGTACGCTAGATCGAGGTCTCCGAGCAATGGAATACTATGGAATGTCGAGGTTGCCGGGTCCGTCAAGCCATCTACGAAAAATTTAAGAATGCCCGCCTGCATTGGTTGAGCCGAGGCGAAAATAAGGAAGCCGAGCAGGCTGACCCCAAAAAAACCGATGAAAGGGCGAAGGTAGCTAAGCAGACGAAAGTAAATTCGCAGAGAGGAGGCTGGTTGCTTACCCATGGATGGCATGTATAGGGGAGAATCTGGAATGATTAACGATCCAGTCTAGCATGTCGGCCTGTTCTGCCATGTGCAACGGAATCGGGCGAGGTACGTCACGTTGGGCCACTAAGACGTCTTTCGCTTAAAAATTACCACCGCATCACCTGCCTTGTTTGAGAAACGGATGAGTTCATCCGCTGCTAACGAACTTGCCCATGCCTCGTTACTCTTCCTGCGGCGTGGTACGTCAACTACCAAATATTCAAGTTTTCCTTCTTTGAAGGCGCTTGCGACAGTGTCACGGTTCATCTCCTTCTTCCTGGGAACCCAGAACGCCGGTCCGGCGCAGTAACGGGTCCGCGAGTCTTCGATGTATGTGGAGGATGCGATCTCTGGTCGCGAGGCAAGCCATCGGCCTGCTTCCAGGAACTGAGTCTTCCTTGCTGAGAAAGAAATGACATTTGCCAATGCCACGATTGCCAGAATGACGAGTAACGCGGAACGCCAACGGGGGACTATTTCGAACGTCCGTTGTAGGCCGATGGCGATGAGCGGCATGGTCAGGATGTTGAGAAATATTACATAGCGCCCGCTCATGAACAGGTTGTAGACAACGAAGGCGAGTAGCACGGCCGTATAGACGAAAAAGAACTGTGCTTGCGGTTGCCATTCTGCCGTCCGTCGGCGCAAAGTTCTCTCCCTCAGGAAGATGACGATGGGGATCAGGAAAATGCCGTTGTGGCTGACGAACTTCTTGATCACGGTCGCGACCAGACCGAAGAAGAGAATCGAGCCAGCCTCGTCTGCGGAATAGTTGCTGAGAATCGTCTCGCCGAATCTGTCGGCGACTGCTTGGAATTTCGCTAGAGAAACCGCCGGATTCGCCGCGGCAGCGTAGGTTGCAATACGGCCGTCAATGTCAAGGTGCCCCGAAGCCAGCGCAGCGAGGGCGCCCCCCCCGGCTGCCAGCGGCAAGGAAAGCAGCATGGTCAAATGCTTCAGGCGCTGGCGCCAGGAAAACGGGGCGAAGAGTTGCCAAAGTGCCAACGATCCGAAGAAGACGACTGCTTCGACCCGGAACAGGCAGGCGATGGCGAGCAGGCCTTGGACAGTAAGGCCGTTGCCATAGCCGGGTCGCCGTTGCCAGCGCAAGGTGGCAAGCAATGCCTGCAGACAGAAGAACCACCAGCCGACTTCGCGGATGAGTTCGTTGCGCTGCTCGTTGAATGAAGGGAACGACAGCACGACCAGGCAGGCATACCAGGCGGCCGAGGGGAACTGGGCCTGCACGATGCGCACGATAGTGGCGCAGATGCCAGCGAAGAGCAGCGAGTTCAGGGTGTAGGCGGCGGTTTCGAGACCAAGGCCGGTGATTTTCGCGACGAAAGCAATGCAGGCAGGGAAGAAAACCCAGTCAAAGTTGGCTCGTGCTGCAGCGAGGCCTTCATTGATAAATATTGATGCTGTCTGGATATACAGCATTCCATCTCGGTTGGGAAGTTCCGATCCGTAAATGGAAATGGCAGATAAGAGCAAGCTGACGGCGAAAGCGCACCACGCAGGATCGTGGAATATCCTTTTGAAACCTTTGTCCATCGTGGAATGCTGGCTCGGAATTGCGGTCATGATTGTGCTGGCTATCGTGTCGGTGAGGGCAAGGGCTGCGAATCGAGTTGTTCGACGAGTTGTCTGGTTCGGGTAAGCCAGGTGTGTTCGCGGATGTAGCGGTCGTGGCCCCTGCGGGCAATGTCTTCCCGTGCTTCGTCGTGTGCGAGGTAATAGCGAACCTTCTCGGCCAATTCGCCGGACGAGCGGAATACTTCGATTTCGTGGCCTACGTTGAAGAGATCGCCGAGTTCGGGGCAGTAATCGGTCAGGAGAAAATTGCCAGCGGCAACTGCTTCGAAGATGCGAAGGTTGATTCCGGTCTCCGCAGCGAAGAAATCCGAGCGCGTGATATTGAGTACGATCTTCGCGCGCGCCAGCAACCGGTGAAGTTCGCCGCCCCATACCGGAGTGTCGGTGATTCTTTCCTGCAATTGCGGGGAAATCAACGGAAAGTTGCGCCGCCAGCGATTGCCGTAAACGACGACTTGGCCGCGAATTGCCTCGAGAGACAGAATCCGCCGAAGATCGCCACTGCCGACGAACAGTGCGTCGATATCCTGTTTCTGCTGGTCGGAGCGGGAAACCGGATCGGCGGCGAAAGGCAGGAAGCTGGCGTTCAGGCCGCGGGTGTTGGCGAACAAGTTGGTGGTGACCTGCGAGAAGGAGAAAATGCGATCGTAGACCGGAAGTTCATGCTCGATGAAAAAGATGAATTCCCGGCGTTTGTCGAACAGGTTGCAACTGTCGGTGTCGTAGAGCAGCAATGTGGCCCCGTGGGCAGTCGCGATGCGGCGCAGTTCGCGGGGGGCGAAGAACTTGTAGATGAAGCCGATGACCAGGATGTGGGTCGGAGCCTCCTGTCTTACAAGAGTATCCAGTGTCCGTATATTGAGCTTCGGAAACAGGGAAAAGCTGTCGCCGTCGCGCTGCTTGTTGAATGCCTTGATGCAAGCGGAT
>QKII01000351.1 GCA_003249625.1 Propionivibrio sp.
GAAAGATCTGTCACGTCTGGAGAATACGCTTCCCCACAGTCCCGAAAGCGCCACCGGAATTACCGGCCACGAGTTGTTCCCAAGAACCCGTCCAATCCACGGCTGAAATGGTCGAAGCTCCCCATCTTCGGAAACACCACCTTCAGGGAAGAGGACAACCAGTTCGCCAGCACGAAACGCCTCCGAGATTTCGGACAGTGCACGCTCGTCCGGTTCGGAAAAGTCATCGGCCACGGATATCGGAATCGCGCGGCTTTCCTTTAGAACAAAAGAGATAATCGGTAACGCAAAGAACCGCCGATCAATGACGAAGCGAACTGGGCGACGACAAGACGCCGCAATTACCAGCGAATCGGCGTAGCTGACATGGTTGCAAACGATAAGCGCGGGTTTCGTCGGGAATGGAATCGATTCCTTTCTTCTCGACCCGATAGATCGAATGCACCAGAAGCCAAACGACGAAGCGCAGAAGGAATTCGGGCACGAGGCCATAGATATAAACGGCCACTGCCGCATTACAGAGCGCTGCAACGCCGAACAGTGCCGGAATCGACAATCCGCTCGATAGCAGCCCTGCTGCGGCACCCGCGCCAACGACCATGAACAGGGCATTAACGATGTTGTTGGCTGCGATGATCCGGGCGCGATGGCTCGGCTCGGAACGCAGCTGGATCAGCGCGTAGAGCGGCACGATGAAGAAGCCCCCGAACAAACCGAGCGCGAACAGATCGAACAGCACATGAATTGTCGATGGCAAGGCAAGCAACGGCAACATCGACAGCGGGGGCGACGGCACGACATTCGGCGAGGCACATGCCAGATCGAGACCAAACAAGGTGAGACCGATGGAGCCGAAGGGAACCAGGCCGATTTCAACCTGCCTGGCTGACAGCCGCTCGCAGAGCAGTGAGCCGAAGCCGATCCCAACGGTAAAGACGGCAAGCAGCAGCGTCACGCTCGTTTCGGTGCCGCCAAGAACGTTCCTGGCGTAGGCGGGAAACTGGGCCAGCATGAGCGCACCGAACAGCCAGAACCAGGAAATGCCGAGAATCGACAGGAAGACGGTGCGGTTCTCACGGGCAAATCCGATGTTGCGCCAGGTTTCGGTGATCGGATTGGGATTGATCCGAAGCGTCGGTTCCGGTGGCGGTGCTTCAGGAATGCCGCGGCTCGAAAAATAACCGGCCACCGCCGTCGCCAGGCAGGCGCCCGTGATCCAGAGCGTGCCGCCTTCAAGGCTGGTGAGGATCCCGCCGCACAGGGTGCCGACGAGGATGGCCACGAACGTCCCGGCTTCGATCAGCGCGTTGCCACCAACCAGTTCCTCCTCGCGCAGATGCTGCGGCAGGATGGCGTATTTCACCGGACCAAACAATGTCGAATGCAGTCCAAGCAGGAAGAGGCAAAGCAACAGGATGCCAAGACTGTGCAGCCAGAAACCGGCGCCGGCGATCAGCATGATTGCGATTTCCAGGAGCTTGACCAGTCGCGCCAGCGTCGCCTTGTCGAACTTGTCGGCCAATTGCCCGGCCGTCGCCGAGAACAGAAAAAACGGAAGGATGAAAATTCCGGCGGCCAGATTGGCCAGCAACCCGGGCTTCAAACTTGTCCATTGCGCCGTCTGAAACGTCAGCAGAACGATCAGCGCATTCTTGAACAGGTTGTCGTTGAATGCACCGAGGAATTGCGTCCCGAAAAACGGGCCGAAGCGACGCGACTTGAGGAGAGAGAATTGAGAACTCATAAGAAAATCACCTTACTCGGCGGTTGCTTCCGCCATGCGTTTGAGCGTCACATAGTCAGTTTTTCCCGAACCGAGCAGCGGTATCGTTTCAACATGACGGATTGTGCGCGGCACCGAGAGCTCGGGCGAGCCGGCCGTTTTGGCCGCGAGAACCAGCTGCTCACGGGTCAAATCAGGCGCCGTCGTGAACAGCACCAGTGCTTCACCCTTCGCTGCGTCGGCGCGCGCCGAAGCCGCGTGGGCGAACCCTGGCGCGGCAGCAGCGGCATTCTTCTCGACAACTTCCAGTGAGATCATTTCGCCCGCGATCTTGGCAAAGCGCTTCAGGCGCCCGCGGATGTGTACGAAACCTTCGGCATCACGCTCGACAATGTCGCCGGTCGAATACCACCCGGCGCCTTTCGAGTCGGCCTGCTGGATCACGCCGGGTCGGTCGAACAGGAAATATCCCTTCATTACGTTTGGCCCCTTCACGTGCAACGCGCCACCCGCCTCAATGCCTGGCACTGGCTCAATCTCGTACTCGATGCCTGGCAGCAACTGTCCAACACTGCCGATACGGCAAGCCATCGGCACATTGACGGCAACCACCGGCGCGCATTCAGTCACGCCGTAGCCTTCGAGAATGCGAATGCCGAATTTCTCGATCCATTGACGACGCACATCCTCCGAGAGTTTTTCCGCCCCGGCCACCACATACCGCAACCGCCCGAAGTCGTAGGGGTGCGCGTACTTGCCGTAATTTCCGAGGAAGGTCGACGTACCAAAAAGCACTGTGCAGTCGCGGTCATAGACGATTTCCGGAATGACTCGATAGTGCAGTGGCGAGGGGTAGAGGAAGACCTTGCAGCCAGAAACAAGCGGCAGCAACACGCCGCAGGTCAGTCCGAACGAATGGAACAGCGGCAGCGCCATCATGAACTTGTCGAGCGGCGTGAAATCCGCCACGGCGCGGATTTGCGCGACGTTCGAGAGTACCGAGGTGTGCGAGTGCACAACCCCCTTGGGCTTACCCTCCGACCCGGAGGTGAAGAGCACGATGGCCGGATCGTCCGGCGACTGCGCCACGGCAGCGCAAGCCGGGAATGCGAGATGCCACGCCACCCACAGCTTGTCTGTCGTAGTCACCTGCGCCTTGAAGTCTTCCAGATAGTGAATAGCAATATCGTCGAGCTGTTCGATCACCGCATTCAGCCGCGCTTTCTCGATGAAGCCACGCGAGGCGATGATCGTCTTGATGTTGGCGGCCGTGCACGCGGCGCGCAGTCCGTCGGCGCCGGCCGTGTAGTTGAGCAGCGCCGGCACGCGCTTGATCATGGATAACCCGAGTACCAGCCCCAAAGTCGGCGCGGCATTGGGCGTGATGATGCCGACAATCTCGCCGGGGGTCGTCAGCCGACCGACGACTCGCGACAAGCCCAGTGCCATCTTGAGCAGGGAACCGTAGGATTCCTCGACGAGGCGAACATCTTCGACCAGCTTGTAGTTCGCGCCGAACGTCTGCTTGCCGTCGAGAAACGCCTCAAACAGCGTCCTTTGCGGACGCGTTGCCACCAGCATTTCGAGCAAGATCTGGCGCATCAGTTCGCCGCAACGGCGGCGGCGCTCCTTTGCCGATGGCAGATTGGGCATCGGAATCGAGTGGCGCGGCAGGATCGTAATCGTGACTTTGGGGAAAACCTTGCGCGGATAGACGCCTGCCAGCCGGCCGAAGTAGCTGCGTGCCGCGCCATCGATGCGTACCGGCACGACCGTCGCGCCTGTCTTGGCCGCAACAAACGCCGCGCCGTCATAGACCTTCATCAGCGATCCGGTCCTGGTAATTCGCCCTTCCGGGAAGATCACGACCGGCTGTCCGGTCTCGACCAGCTTGACGATCTGCTTCATCGCCAGAGGACTCGTCGAATCGACTGCCAGATGCGGCACAAAGCGCAGGAGGAAGGCAAATAACGGACGCTTGGCAATCTGGGTATGTACAACGTAGACCGCGTTGACCGGGATCATCAGGCCGATGAGCAGTCCATCCAGAAATGACTCATGATTGGCCACGATCAACGTCCGTTCGTTACGAAAAACGTCACCATCCCCGGCGACCTCTATCCGGAACAGCATTTTCAAAAGCGTGCGCAACATGACTTTGAACACAACGATCTCCCCGCTCCGATTAGAAGAGCATGCTTGAGTTTTCGATACCCCGGCACGGGGGATTATGCGGCGCAGACGGGACCTCGTCATCGGGAAGCCGACGTACGAGCCCCGTCACAATCGTTGCCGCTGCCAGCGTCGCCAACAGATGCTTGAGCGTATGACCGGTCAGTCCGCC
>QKII01000325.1 GCA_003249625.1 Propionivibrio sp.
CGGCGAGCGCGGTCGAAACGGGAGAGACACGTGCCGGCTTTTCGAAATTGTATTGCCCCGAAGGTTTCGCCTGGACAGCATCGGACACCTTCCGCACCGGCTTCGCGGAGCCCCCGACCGGAGATTCCTCCCGTTTCCTTTTCGACTTGTTGCGCCAATCAACCTTCTTCGCAGGCTCGACACTCGTCTCCTCGGCGACTGGAGGCGGGCGGCGAGCGCCAGCGCCTGTGCCACGCAGCGGCTTGCGCTTCGGATTGACCGGCCGTTCTTCGCCCTCGGCCCGGACCGGCAGGCGGAGGGTCTTGCGCGGTGTTTCAGCCATCAGAGGATATCGAGCAGTTCAACTTCGAAAACAAGCGTCGCATTCGGCGGAATGACCCCACCGGCGCCACGTGCGCCATATCCGAGGTGCGGCGGGATCGTCAGTTTCCGAACACCGCCGACGCGCATGCCTTGCACGCCTTCGTCCCAGCCAGCGATGACCATGCGTTGCCCAAGCGAGAACTCGAACGGCTCGTCGCGATCCTTGCTCGAATCGAATTTGCTGCCGTCGGTAAGCCAGCCGGTGTAGTGCACACTCACGAACTGGCCCGGCATCGCCTCGTCGCCATTGCCCAGGCGGATTTCCTCGATTTGCAGACCGGATTCTGTCGTCGTTTTGGACATGATGTGTTCTCCTTGAAAAGAGTGCCGAAGTGTAGACCACGGGCGCGGTCCGGGCCAGTTCAATTTCACCATTGCCATCGGCGCAGGGAACGCTTTCGGCTAAACTTGGAGAACAACTATTTCATGGGAGGCGACATGGACATCCGATCGATCATCGCGCCATCGGTCACCGACTTCAACGCGCTTGACGAATTCATCGAATCCCTCAACGACCTCGCCCCGGGTATTGAGCGCGACATCTCGCGCCTGCGAAAAACCCCCGACGACCGTGAAATCATCGGTAGCCTTTTTCGTTCGCTGCACAACATCAAGGGCGATGCGATGCTATGCAAGGTCGAGTTGGCAGCGACCATAGCCCATCCGATCGAAACGCTGCTCGCCCGCCTGCGTAACGGCGAGTTTACTTTCAGCGACATCCTCGCCGAAGCAATTCTTCTAACCGTCGACCGCCTCGAACTGGCCGTTGAAGGCTTGCGCTCGCACCGGTCCCTGGACAATCTGCGCCTCCTTGCACTGGTCAATGGCCTGCAGCGGCTCGCCGATGCCGCCGGTGAGGATATCGGGCAGGAGGCTGCCGAGGTCATTAAGACCGTCACCGGTTTTCAACCGACGGCTGAATCGGTGCAGTTCGGACGCGGACGCACGCCAAGTGCAATCAGCAAGTCCCCGGCGCAAACGAGCGACGATTTGCGCTTCTTCCGGTCACTCGCCGATCAGTTGGAAAGCCGTTCTCCGCTTTTCAAGGGCCGCACGCTGCGACTCCTGCGTCTGACCAGCGAGACCAACCAAATCCGGAACAAGGTGGTCGATCCCGTACAACTCGAGGCTGCAGTGTACATGCACGACATCGGAATGATGTTCCTGCCAGAATCGACCTGGCTGAAAATCGGCAACATGACTCCAGATGAAAAAGAGGCGATGCAGAACCATCCCGGCTACGCCGCGGGATTACTCAGCCGCATGCCCGGCTGGGAATCAGCCGCTGAAATAGTAGCTCAGCACCATGAGATGCCCGACGGCCACGGTTACCCAGAGCGACTCGGAGCCGATCGAATATGCGATGGTGCCAAGATCCTGGCCATCGTCGACGCGTTCGAATCGGTCATGCTGAAGCACGCCCACAGGGGAAAAAATCGCTCCGTGCTGAGGGCCATCGCCGAGGTTAACGCTTGCGACAACCAGTTTGCCAAGGAGTGGATCGAGCCGTTCAACCAGGTCATTCATCGTTCGGTTAACGCATGACTATCCCCGCTCCCTTAGAAACTCCCGATCTTGAACGTCGTTTCGGCGGCGTACGCCGCCTCTATGGAGACGAGGGCTTTCAGCGCTTACAGCGCGCCAACGTCTGCGTTGTAGGTATTGGCGGCGTCGGTTCCTGGGTGGCTGAAGCGCTGGCCCGTTCCGCGGTCGGCTGCATCACGCTAATCGATCTCGACATGATCGCCGAGTCCAACGTCAACCGACAGATCCACGCTCTCGATGGTGCATTCGGCAAAGCAAAGACGGACGCCATGGCCGAACGTATCCGCGGAATCAATCCAGCATGCAAAATCGAGACAGTCGAGGATTTCGTCACCCCGGAAAATCTGCGGGAGATGCTTGATGGCGGCTTCGACTACATCGTCGACGCCATCGACCAGGTCCGCACCAAGGCCGCAATGATCGCTTGGTGCGTTGAACAAAGAATCCCGATTGTCACTGCCGGCGGCGCTGGTGGCCAACTCGATCCGTCGCGCATTGAAATTGCCGACCTGTCGCGCACCGTGCAGGATCCGCTACTGGCCAAAGTTCGCTCGCGTCTTCGCAAGGAGTACGGTTTCCCCCGCGACCAGAAACGTAAATTCGGCGTTCCCGCTGTCTTCTCCAGCGAGCCGCTGCGCTATCCTGAAACGGGGTCAGCGTGCGATCTGCAGTCGTCCCCTACCGGACTCAACTGCGCGGGCTACGGCTCTTCGGTTTGCGTGACCGCGACATTCGGACTGATTGCCGCCAGCGTCGCATTACGCCGGATCGCCGGCCACGAGTAACCGCTCACCCCGCACGACGCGAAGCACTATCGAGCCACACGCCGAGCCCCTGCGCGTTGATTTCGATGTCGCCTCCCAACAGTTCGAGAATCTGAGCAGACGCAAGTGAGCAGCCTATCGCGAGGGCTTCGTCGACAATCAAACGTGAAAGATCGTCGCGGATCCGCGTGTGCCGCCCGACTCCGGCGTCCCGGTGCCGAAGGGCGATCCCCACGTAGGCATCGATCAGCCGATGCAATTCTCCCGCAACCCGTACCGGATCCCCAACCCGACCAAAGTGCGTCAGATAGACGGCCTCGGGTGCAAACTCCATCAAGCGCTCAATGGATGCATGCATCGCATCTGGCTCGAACTGAACCGGGGTGGTTGCCGGAAAAACGAACTGCCGTCCGCCAACGTCAAACTCGGGATACGAGAGACCAAATGCGTCACCGGTAAAGATGTGTCCCGTTTTTTCGTCTAGAAAACAGAGATGATGTCGCGCATGACCCGGCGTATCCAGGATATGCACGCGGCGGCCGCCGAACTCGATAACCATCCCATCGGGCGCCTCGACAACCCGCTCATTGTCGACGGGAAGTATTTCACCGTAGAGCCTATCCATCTCATCCGCCCCGTAGACGGCTGTTGCTCCTTCCACCAGCCGTGACGGGTCGATCATGTGCCTCGCGCCCCGAGGATGCACCACCAGCTGAGCCGCGGGAAAAGCACGCATCATCGCGCCGGCTCCTCCGGCGTGATCAAGGTGCACATGGGTCAGGCAAACATATTGGACTGACTCGTTCGTCAGCTCCAACCTTTCAAGCGCTGCTGAAACCACGTCGAGAGAACTATTGGTGCCAGTGTCGATCAGCGCGGCCCGGCCATTTTCCACAAGCAGATGCACCGCCGCCATTCGCGGCCGGACATAGCTCGAATCAATTGCGTGGATCCCATTCCCGTAGGAAATTACAGCCGTCATCGCTTACTTTCCAAAGACGAAAGCGCAGAATTATCTACCAATGGCCTTTTGATTTCACGCACGCAGCGCGATTTTTCGAACCCGCAATTGGCAACCATTGGTTGCAGCGGCCAAGTTTTGAGGAGCGGAAAGTAAAAAAGCCCTCGAGCTTGTTAGCTGGAGGGCTT
>QKII01000211.1 GCA_003249625.1 Propionivibrio sp.
CAAGCGTCCGATCGACACACCAGAAGAAACCCTCCTGAATGCGGGATTCACCGAGGAGGACCTTAACGGTGACTGGGTTCTGTACGAACCGGGCGAATGCGATCGGTGCAAGGGCTCCGGTTATAAAGGACGGGTTGGTGTCTATCAGGTCATGCCAGTGACAGAGAGCATCCAACGCATCATCATGAGCAATGGAACATCGCTGGACATTGCCGAGCAGGCCCGCCGGGAGGGAGTCAACGACCTGAGACGATCCGGGTTGCGCAAGGTAATGCAAGGACTAACCTCGCTCGAGGAAGTCCTCGGCAGCACCAACGCCTGAAAAGAAAAGGGGAGAGCATGGCAACAGCGGCACAAGCAGCCAAACGAGGACAAGAGGCTAAAGAATTCACGTACCTGTGGGTTGGGAAGAACAAGGCAGGGAAAATCGTTCGTGGGGAACAGCGCGCAGCCAGCGAAGCCGTGGTCAACGCCACATTGCGGCGGCAAGGCATTCTTGTCACCAAAATTTCAAAACAGAAATTCAGAGGTGGAAGGAAGGTTTCGGAAAAAGACATTGCCTTATTCACGCGACAACTGGCAACGATGATGAAATCGGGCGTACCGTTGTTGCAAACGTTCGACATCGTCGGCCGCGGGCATGATAACCCCGCCGTCGGCAAGCTGCTTTTAGACATAAAATCGGACGTCGAAACAGGCAGTTCGCTGTCACAGGCCTTTCGCAAATTCCCTCTGCACTTCGATGCCCTCTATTGCAACCTTGTCGCCGCGGGCGAACAGGCCGGCATTCTGGAAACACTGCTTGACCGATTGGCGACCTACAAGGAAAAGATGCTCGCCATCAAGTCGAAGATCAAATCGGCGCTCTTCTACCCCATCGCGGTAATCATCGTTGCCTTCATCATCACCGCGGTGATCATGATCTTCGTCATTCCTGCATTCAAGAACGTGTTCACCAGCTTTGGCGCCGACCTCCCCGCGCCGACACTGATGGTCATCGCCATGTCCGACTTTTTTGTCGCCTATTGGTGGGCGATCTTTGGCAGCATAGGAGGCGGTCTTTTCGCCTTTTTCTATACGTGGCGACGATCCGAGAAGATGCAGTTCATGATGGACAGGTTTTTCCTGCGCCTGCCGTTATTCGGCCCGATCATCCGCAAGGCCGTCATGGCGCGCTGGACCCGCACGCTGTCTACCATGTTCGCTGCAGGCGTACCACTGGTAGAATCGCTCGATTCGGTCGGAGGCGCTGCCGGCAACTACGTATACAAGCAAGGAACGAAGCAGATCCAGGGCGAAGTAGCCACCGGAACCAGCCTGACCTCGGCGATGCAGAACACCAACCTGTTCCCCAACATGGTCACCCAGATGGTAGCAATCGGGGAGGAATCAGGATCCCTCGACGCCATGCTCGGCAAGGTGGCGGACTTTTTCGAGGCCGAAGTCGACGATGCCGTCGAGGCACTATCGAGCCTCATGGAGCCGATCATCATGGTGGTACTTGGCACGCTAATTGGCGGCATGGTTATCGCCATGTACCTGCCGATTTTCAAGCTAGGCGCCGTTGTTTAGACGCGAGGATTTTCTTTGGAAACACTGACTCAGCCTGCCATTTTTCCGTTCGTTGCCGGCCTGCTGGGTCTGCTTGTCGGAAGCTTTCTCAATGTCGTGATCCATCGCCTGCCAAAAATGATGGAGCGCGAATGGCAGGCGCAGTGTGCCGAGCTACGTGGCGAGGAAGCACCGAAGGCCGAACCATTATCACTGTTGAGACCTCGCTCACGCTGCCCGGCGTGTGGCCATGGCATCGGCGCGCTAGAAAACATCCCAATCCTTAGCTGGCTGGCACTTCGCGGGAAGTGCGCGCACTGCCGCGCGCCCATTTCGGCAAGATATCCGATCATTGAAGCACTGACAGGACTGCTGACGGGATTCGCGGGTGCGCATTTCGGATTCGACTGGAGCGCACTCGGCGCCATCCTGCTCATCTGGTCGCTGATAACGCTGGCATTCATCGATTTCGACACCACCTACCTTCCCGACGCCATCACCCTCCCATTGCTCTGGTGCGGTTTGCTCTTCAACCTGCACGGCGTATTCGCCGAACTACCTGCGGCAGTCATCGGCGCAATGGCAGGCTACCTTTCACTCTGGTCAGTCTACTGGGCTTTCAAACTGCTGACCAAAAAAGAGGGAATGGGGTATGGCGATTTCAAACTGCTTGCCGCACTCGGAGCCTGGCTAGGATGGCAGATGCTCCCGCTCATTGTTCTTCTATCCTCGCTGGTCGGTGCAATCATTGGCATTCTGTTGATCATTCTCGCCAAAAAGGGCCGGAACGTTCCAATCCCCTTCGGCCCCTATCTGGCGACAGCGGGGTTGCTCGCACTGTTCTGGGGAGATGAGATCACCCGCCAGTACCTGCTGATGATGTAGCCAAGGGCTGTTCGCAGCCCCGTATGAATAAACGCCTTGAAATCATGGCGTTCGGCCCAATTTCCAGTTCCACGAGCCCGATGCGACCTGTTTCCTTCGGGTATAATCAACGACTTTGTTGCAGATGGAACGAATGCCATGCCGATCTATGCCTACCGCTGCTCCTCTTGCGGCTTTGAAAAAGATCACTTGCAGAAAATGAGCGACCCGGTGCTGGTCACCTGCCCGGAATGCAACCGTCAAACCTACGAAAAGCAACTGACGGCCGCCGGCTTCCAACTCAAGGGAACCGGCTGGTATGCCACGGACTTCAAAGGCGGCAACGGCAGCAACTCTTCGCCGAAAAAGGAAAGCTCCCCAGCCTGTGAGGCTTGTCCGGGAGCAACTGCGTGCGCGGCCAGTTGATCAAGCGCTATTTCATCACGGGACTGCTGATCTGGGTCCCGCTGGCGATCACAGCCTGGGTGCTGTCGCTGATCGCCAGTGCTGCCGATCAGTCCCTGCGATTACTCCCGCCGAACATCCATCCGCACAGCCTGCTTGGATTTGACATTCCCGGTGCGGGGATTGTCGTCACGTTGTTGATCATTCTGGCGACAGGAATTCTCGCAGCGAACATCATCGGTCAGCGACTGGTAGCGTGGTGGGAAAAGCTGCTCGCCCGCATCCCGGTCGTCAACTCGCTCTACAACGGCGTCAAGCAGGTTTCGGACACGCTGCTCTCCCCGTCAGGGATGGCCTTTCGCCAGCCCCTGCTGGTGCCATACCCGCACCAAGGATCATGGACCATCGCATTTCTTACCGGGGAACCCGGCGGCGACGTCGTCAACCACCTCGACGGCGAGCATGTCAGCGTCTATGTTCCCACGACGCCAAACCCGACGTCAGGATTCTTCCTTATGTTTCCTCGGCAGGATGTCATCGAACTTGACATGGACGTCGACGAAGCACTCAAGTACATTATTTCGATGGGCGTTGTCGCGCCACCGGTGCCTCCGAAAAAGCCCTAACCAGTCAACCAACTTCATTTTTCACCAACATGCGAACCCATTATTGCGGACAACTCAATTCACAGACGATCGGCCAGGAAGTCACACTGTGTGGCTGGGCGCATCGCCGGCGTGACCACGGCGGGGTCATTTTCATCGATTTGCGGGACCGTGAAGGGCTCGCCCAGGTGGTCTGCGACCCCGACCGTCCCGAGATGTTCGCCATCGCCGAATCGGTGCGCAACGAATTCTGCCTGAAGATCACCGGTGTCGTCCGCGCTCGTCCGGCGGGAACCACCAACCCCAACATGCCGAGCGGTGAAGTGGAAATTCTCTGCCATGCCATCGACGTGCTCAACCCCTCGGTCACGCCGCCGTTCAGTCTCGATGACGACAACCTGTCCGAGAACGTTCGACTGACGCACCGCGTTCTTGACCTGCGCCGTCCGCAGATGCAGAAAAACATGCTGCTGCGCTACAAGACGGCCCGCGCTTTCCGTCGCTTCCTCGACGACGCAGGCTTCATCGACATCGAAACACCGATGCTGACCAAGAGCACGCCGGAAGGCGCCCGGGACTACCTGGTTCCGTCGCGCGTCCATTCCGGCCAGTTCTTCGCCCTGCCGCAATCGCCGCAGTTGTTCAAGCAGTTGCTGATGGTCGCAGGCTATGACCGCTACTACCAGATCACCAAGTGCTTCCGTGACGAAGACCTGCGCGCCGACCGACAGCCCGAGTTCACCCAGGTCGATATTGAGACCTCCTTCCTTGGTGAGACTGAAATCACCGGCATCATGGAGGAGTTGATCCGTTACGTCTTCAAGGACGCGATCGACGCCGACCTGCCGAATCCGTTCCCGCGCATCTCCTACGCCGAAGCCATGCACCGCTTCGGCTCGGACAAGCCCGATCTGCGCGTCACACTCGAACTGACGGAACTCACCGACGCGGTCAAGGACGTACCGTTCAAGGTCTTCGCCAACGTCGCCAACAGCGAAGGTGGACGCGTGGCCGGCCTGCGTATCCCCGGCGGGGCGGGCCTGACCCGTGGCGAAATCGATGCCTACTCGCAATTCGTCGGCATCTATGGCGCAAAGGGACTGGCCTATATCAAGGTCAACGACGTCACGCAGATCAACGAAACCGGGCTACAGTCCCCCATCGTCAAGAACCTGAACGAAGCCGCACTGAAGGCAATCATAGAGCGAACCGGCGCACAGTCCGGCGACCTCATCTTCTTCGGTGCCGACAAGGCAAAGGTCGTTAACGACGCACTCGGGGCCCTGCGGATCAAGATCGGCCACGAAAAAGGCTTCCTCAACGGCAAGGCGTGGGAACCGCTGTGGGTCGTCGACTTCCCGATGTTCGACTACGACGAGGAAGACAAGCGCTGGGTTGCCTGCCACCACCCCTTCACCAGCCCGAAGGACGAGCACCTCCCGCTGCTCGCTACCGACCCGGGCAAGTGCCTTGCCAAGGCCTACGACCTCGCGCTCAACGGCTGGGAACTCGGTGGCGGTTCTGTGCGTATCCACCGCGCTGACGTTCAGGAGCAGGTCTTCAAGGCCCTCGGGATCAGCGACGACGAAGCTGAACTCAAGTTCGGCTTCCTGCTCGACGCACTGAAGTACGGCGCGCCGCCGCACGGCGGACTCGCTTTCGGACTCGACCGCATCGTCACGATGATGACCGGTGCCGAATCGATCCGTGACGTGATTGCCTTCCCGAAGACGCAGCGTGCCCAATGCCTGCTGACCAACGCTCCCAGCCCGGTGGACGAGAAGCAACTGCGCGAACTGCACATCCGGTTGCGGCAGAAAGTCGAAACCACCGGCGAAGGCTCCAAAACCTGAGACCGATGAAGCGGTTTGCAGCAATCCTCCGGCTAACGGCCCTTCTGGCGTTAGCCGGTTTTTGTTTCAACCTGCCAACGTTTGCACGCGACGCCTCGGCAGGCGGGGAAATCGGCTCGGTTCTGCTGGCCGACCTGCCGAGTGAAGCCCGGCAAACGCTAGAGCTGATCAAACGTGGCGGTCCGTTCCCCTACCCGCGAAAGGACGGCAGCATCTTCGGCAACTTCGAGAAACGACTGCCCGAACGCCCTCGCGGGTATTACCGCGAATACACCGTTCCCTCGCCCGGCAGCCGCGATCGTGGCGCTCGCAGGATCGTCGCCGGTAGCGGGCACAATCCCGACATTACCCGATCCAGCGAGTACTATTACACGCACGATCATTACCGCAGCTTTCGCCGCATTCGGGAATAAAGAACACGCATGAAGACGGAAACGTTGCGCAAACTGCTGGCAAAGCCCGAGCTTTGCGGGATTTACCATCTCCCGTCGAGCGGGATCGATGCGCTCACGCAAGCAGCCGATTCAGTCGACTACCCGTGCTTCCGCATCGACCTTCGTGAAGCGGCCGACATGAAGACAATCCTCTCCGAAGTTGGCGCGGCACTGGGTTTTCCGCAGTGGTACGGCGCCAACTTCGATGCGCTCAAGGACTGCCTTACAGATCTCTCATGGCACGAGGCCGCCGGATACGTGTTGATCATTGCTGGTGCAGATGCCTTGCACGCCTCCGGCGCACCTTTCCGCCAATTCAACGAGGTGCTTTCCGAAGCGATTGACGAGTGGCGCAGTTCCGGCATTCCCTTCTGGGTCTTCTACGATTTGCGCGCCGACGGATTGGCCACATTGCCGACCGTGACATGAGCTTCAAACAACCGGTTTCCGTCCTCGTTGTCATCCACACGCCGGATATGCAAGTCCTGTTGCTCGAACGCGCCTCGCACGCAGGATACTGGCAATCGGTCACAGGCAGCCAAGAGCACGGCGAAACGCTTCTCGAAACAGCCCGACGTGAAGTGGAAGAGGAAACAGGCATCGTCGCGCCCGCCGAACAGTTTATCGACTGGGATGTCACCAACGTTTTTGAAATCTTCGCCGAATGGCGCCACCGCTATGCTCCGGGCGTCAGCCATAACACCGAACACGTTTTTTCCCTCGAAATTCCGAGCCCCTGTTCCGTACGCATTGCCCCCGACGAACACCTCGCCTACGCCTGGCACGCGTGGCAACTCGCCGCCGAAAAGTGCTTCTCCTGGACCAATCGCGATGCCATCCTTTCGCTTCCTCTGCGGCTGACGCGGCCAACACGCTGACCCGGCGGCAGGTCGCGCCTCGCTTTTTATTTACCCCCCCGGCGAGTAAAATCCGGCAGTCTTTGAAAGGAACCGGACCATGACCACCGCACAGACCCCTCCCGCGCAGGAAGCCGCCATCCTTGCCGAAGCGCTGCCCTATATCAAGCGCTTTCACGGCAAGACCATCGTCGTCAAATTCGGCGGCAACGCGATGATCGACGAGAAACTGAAACAGTGCTTCGCGCGCGATGTCGTGCTGCTCAAACTCGTCGGACTCAATGTCGTCGTGGTGCATGGTGGCGGCCCACAGATCGAAAATCTGCTGACACGCGTCGGCAAAAAGGGCGAGTTCATCCAAGGCATGCGCGTTACCGATGCCGAAACAATGGAAATCGTCGAAATGGTGCTTGGCGGACAGGTCAACAAGGATGTGGTCAACCTCATCAACCAAGCCGGCGGCAAGGCCGTCGGCATGACCGGCAAGGATGGCTGGATGATCCGGGCGAAGAAGCTGTTCCTGCAAAACCGCGACAATCAGGATGACCTGATCGACATCGGCATGGTCGGCGACATCACCCAGATCGATCCCTCGCTGATCAGCCACCTCGAGGCCGGCACGTTCATTCCGGTGATCGCGCCAATCGGTGTCGGAGAGGAAGGCGAAACCTACAACATCAACGCCGACGTCGTCGCCGGCAAGATCGCCGAAGTCCTTCGCGCCGAAAAGCTGGTGCTGCTAACCAACACCCCTGGCGTCCTGAACAAGGACGGCAAACTGATTACCGACGTCACCCCGGCACAGATCAATGGCATGGTCGAAGACGGCACGTTGCACGGAGGCATGCTGCCGAAGATCGGCTCCGCGCTGGACGCCGCGCGTAGCGGGGTCAAAAGCGTTCACATCATCGACGGCCGCGTCGAACACGCACTGCTGCTCGAAATCCTCACCAGCCGCGGTGTCGGCACGATGATTCGCAGCAGCTAGGAAGCCGCATAGTCACGCCGGGGCGGGAGTTCACCTTGTCGATTCAAGAGTTTTCCCGCCCACACACCTGGCTCTTCGACCTCGACAACACGCTCCACAACGCCAGCGCGCATATCTTCCCGCATATCAGCCGGTCGATGCGCGACTACATCTGCCGCCATCTGGACCTGGATGAAACCGCTGCGACACAGCTCCGACAGCACTATTGGCGGCGCTATGGCGCCACACTCCTCGGACTGGTTCGCCACCACGATATCGACCCGCGCCACTTTCTGCACCACACGCACCAGTTCGCGGATCTCGCCCGCATGGTGGTTGCGGAAAAACCCCTGAAGGCCGCACTGCGACGCCTTCCCGGACGCAAGATCATTTTCTCCAACGCACCGATCCGCTATACCGAGGCAATTCTGACCATCATCGGTATCGATCACTGCTTTGCTGCCGTCTATTCCGTCGAGCAACTGCGCTATCAGCCCAAGCCGGCAGTACAGGGGTTCATGCATGTCCTTCAAGGCGAACGGCTCGACCCGCGCAATTGCATCATGGTCGAGGACACCCTGCCCAACCTGATCACCGCCAAGCGGCTCGGCATGAAAACCGTATGGGTAACACGGGGCACGCGCAGGCCCCCCTGCGTGGACGTTCAGATCCGGAGCGTTCTCGATTTGCCCGGCCGGATCGGCTCGCTATAATCGAACGAAAAAAAACGGGAACGACAAGATTAGACAGGGGAATGCAATGACGACCAAGCCCGGCGAACGCCGCCTGCAGATCCTCCAGACCTTGGCGAGCATGCTCGAAACCCCGAAGGGCGAGAAAATCACCACCGCGGCACTGGCCGCACGCCTTGATTGTTCGGAAGCAGCGCTCTACAGACACTTCGCCAGCAAAGCGCAGATGTTCGAGGGACTGATCGAGTTCATTGAAACAAGCCTGTTCAGCGTCATCAACCGGATTTCGACGGAGGAAGCAGACGGCCTGCGCCAGACCGAGCACATCCTGGCACTGTTGCTAGGCTTCGCGCAACGCAATCCCGGAATGACACGCGTGCTGATCGGCGACGCACTGGTCCATGAAAAGGAACGCCTGCAATTGCGTATCAACCAATTGCAGGACAAGATCGAAGCGGCGATCAAGCAGTCCCTGCGCATTGCCGCGACACAGGACCGCCTCTCCCCGGGCACCGATTTCGGCGCAATGGCCAACCTGCTCCTCTGCTACGTAATCGGGCGGTGGCAGCAGTTCGCGAAGAGTCATTTCACTCGTGACCCGATGGAAAACTGGACCGTTCAATGGTCCATGATGCAGCTGGCTATCGGAAAACATTCCATTTAGCTTTTCCTCCGACGACAAAACAGCTCTGCCGACAAGCATTTTGGCGTCATTTTTCGAGGGGAAAGCTACCTCGGACCGAGGCACTCCGTGTCATCCGATTTCTGCACGGTGCGTTAAGTGACATTACTGTTATTGCCGCACCCCGGCACTGCTTGTACCGGAAATCGTGGACCATGCCGACTTCTCCCAATCGACTCGCCTTCCTCGACGCATTAAAAGCCGTCGCGTCCCAGCTCATCGTGCTTCATCACCTCGCGTTCTACGGCCCGATGTCCGACGTCGCCAACAGTCTGGCGCCCGAACTGTTTGAATGGTTAAGCCAGAATGCGCGTATCGCCGTGCAGGTATTTCTGGTTATCGGAGGATTTCTGGCGGCAAAGGGACTGGCGCCGAGCGGGGAAATTTCGACTGAAAGTCCGCTGGCTGCACTCAAGAGGCGGTACTTCAAGCTGGTACTTCCCTACGCAGCAGCGCTACTGCTCAGTGTTGTATGTGCGGCGATCGCCCGCAAGTTGATGCTGCACGACTCGATTCCCGGCAAGCCGCACACGCTGCAACTGCTTGCTCACCTTGCATTGCTGCAAGGCGTTTTGCACTTCGACTCGCTCTCGACGGGCGTTTGGTACATCGCTATCGACTTTCAACTCTTCGCCTTGTTGCTTTTCATCCTCTGGGCGGTTCACCACGCTGGCGTAAGCAGCAACAAAGCACGGCTGTTTGGTGTGCTGCTGGTTGTCACGACAACGGTGGCATCGCTCTTTCATTTCAACCGCCTGCCATCGATGGACGACTGGGCTCTTTACTTCTTTGGCGCTTACGGACTCGGCGTGCTCACTTACTGGATTACCCGTTCGAAACATCGCGTGATCTGGATGGCTGCGCTGACAATCACGGTTCTGTGTGCGCTGACGATCAATTTCCGGCCGAGAATTGCGGTTGCGCTGGTTGCCGCACTGTCCATCTGGATCATGACGATTTCCGGCCATCTCGCGACCTTCCCCAAGGGCCGCGTCTTTGCCTTCCTGGGAAAAATATCCTACTCGGTATTCCTTTCGCACTTCCCGATTCTTTTAGTCACCAACGCGCTCGTTCAACGTTTCTCGCCGGACGACCCCGTCATCAACGGAATCGGTGTGCTGTTTGCATGGTCAGCCAGCGTTGGGACCGGAGCGATCTTTTTCCATCTCGTTGAAAAACGTACAGACCGTTTCCTGGAGCGCAGTACTCGGATCTATCATCAACTCCGCCGACAACTGTCAATGATCAACGGATCGAGTCATTGAAAGCCTGCCGGAGAACAGAACCGGATCAGCACCGTAGCCACCCGGCCACGTCCAGCGCGAAATACGTCAAGATGCCATCGGCACCAGCGCGCTTGAACGCCAGCATGCTCTCGAGAACACATTTCTTCTCATCGAGCCAGCCATTCTGGGCCGCCGCCTTGAGCATGGCAAACTCGCCGCTAACCTGATACGCATAGGTCGGTACGCGGAACGTCTCCTTGACGCGACGCACGATATCCAGATACGGCATCCCCGGCTTGACCATCACCATGTCCGCCCCCTCCTCCAGATCGAGAGCCACTTCGCGGAGCGCCTCGTCGGTATTGGCTGGA
The DNA here is from genome assembly GCA_003249625.1 of Propionivibrio sp. The sequence goes on from QKII01000211.1 coordinate 10,508, forward strand.
TCCATCTGATAAGTCGCCTTATTTCCCTTGCCAAGATTTCCGGCCGACCCCACGGCATCACGGAACGGCCCGTAGAAACTTGAGGCGTACTTCGCCGAATAGGCCAGAATTCGCGTATGAATGTATCCGGTGTCATCCAGTACCGAGCGGATCCTCCCCACCCGTCCATCCATCATGTCCGAAGGCGCGACGACATCGGCACCGGCTTGCGCGTGAGTGAGCGCCTGCTTCGCCAAAGCTTCAAGCGTCTCATCATTGAGCACGTAAGCTCGTGGGTCGTTCGCATCGATCAGCCCATCCTGTCCATGGCTGGTATAAGGATCGAGCGCGACATCGGTGATCACCCCCAATTCCGGCAATTCTTTCTTCAATGCGGCAACCACGCGCGGGACCAACCCGTCGGGGTTCCACGCCTCTTCTGCGCCAGCGGTCTTCAACGACGGATCAACGACGGGAAACAATGCCAGCGCCGGGATACCCAGCCTCAGGGCGCGCTCGGCGGTTACCAGCAGACGGTCAGTACTCTGCCGCTCAACACCCGGCATCGATGCAACCGGCTCGACACGCCCACTACCTTCCAGAACGAAGACCGGCAGGATCAGGTCATCTGTCGACAAGATCGATTCACGCATCAGGCGACGGGAGAAATCGTCGCGACGCATGCGTCGCAGTCGCCTTGCAGGAAAATCCCCATTGTTAATATTCATGCTCCGACCTCGTCGCTTTCTTCATCCAGAAATTTCGGGAACTATCTTCTACTCACCTGCTCAAATAGCGCAGATGGCACGCACCATCTCCCGCTTCATCTCCCTGAGCGGGTGCCTTACATCCCCGTAAGGCATTTTTGCCCCCGGTCATGCGACTGGGGGCTTTTTATTTTTTGCGGCAGCCTTTTCCTTGCCAGCGGACCGCGCGGCCCATCCCTGTACCTTGCGCTGCCTCGGACGCGCCACTTTACCCGGCGGGCCACTCGCGACAGAGGGTGTTGCTTCGTTCTCCTTAATCTCGAGGCCAAGCCAGGCACCGAGCACCTTGTCCGCCTCTGCAACACCGGTATGTTTCAGGCTGGAGAACAACTGGACCGAACAGCGACCGTCCAACGCCGACAAGCCTTCCCGCACTTCCCGAACGATTTGCGCCTGCTCTGTGCGCGTCAGCTTGTCCGCCTTGGACAAGAGGACGTGAATCGGCTTGCCCGTCTGCGCAAACCAGTCGATCATCTGCCTGTCCAGATCAGTCAGCGGGTGGCGGCTATCCATGATCAGGACCAGTCCGGCAAGAGCCGAGCGATGGATCAAGTACGGAGCGAGCAGTCCTTCCCACTGGGCGCGTATCTCCGCCGGCGCCTTGGCAAAGCCGTAGCCTGGCAAGTCGACCAAATACTTGCCATCGGAGAGACGGAAGTAGTTAAGATGCTGCGTACGCCCCGGCATCTTGGAAACGAACGCGAGTCGCGAATGATTTGCGAGCGTATTGATAGCCGACGACTTACCGGCGTTCGAGCGGCCTGCGAAGGCAATTTCGCAGACGGAATCGGCAGGCAAATCGTTTAAACTGGCCACCGTGGTATGAAACGTGACGTTCTTGAAAAGCGACATGAGGGGCCCCTTCAGGGCGGCTTGGAGCTTGGAAAAAGTGCTATAGAATATCAGGTTTGAATCGGTGTCTCCGAACTGGCTATCAACAGGAGCTTTCCAATGATCCGCACCACGGCCATCGCACTCCTCGCCTCCATCTGCTGCAATGCGTTCGCCTCGGATGCCGTGAACGGGAAACCCGATCTGGAAAAAGCGCGAAAAATCGCAGAATCAGTCTGTGTGGCCTGCCACGCGGCCGACGGCAACAGCCCGACAGCGGCCAATCCAATTCTGGCGGGACAAGGCGCCGATTACCTTTTCAAGCAACTCAGGGAATTCAAGGCTGTTGACGGGAAACCGGCAATACGCAACAACGCGATCATGGCCGGCATGACGTCTGCCCTGAGCACCGAAGACATGCGCTCTTTGGCCATTTATTTCTCGCAACAGAAAATCAAACCATCTGCGGCCAGTAACGAAAAACTGGTGGAAGCAGGCAAACATCTCTGGCGCAAGGGCGATTTTGACAGAGGCATCCCTGCCTGCGCGGGTTGCCACGGCCCGGCCGGAGCCGGTCTGCCGGCCCAATATCCACGACTGGCCGGACAATACGCGGAATACACGGAATTGCAGCTCAAGAACTTCCGCAACGAGGAACGGTCGAATGACCCAGAAAAGATGATGAGAACGATTGCCGACAAGCTTTCCGACAAGCAGATCAAGGCCCTCGCGGATTACATCGCGGGTTTGCGCTAGGACGATCGGCGATCAGGTTTTTTGCGTGCCAACCGGCAACAAGGAGACAAAATGAAAACACTCAAGCAACTGATCGCCAGCAAGACCCGTCCGCTCGCCTCCATCGCCCCCAATCAGACCGTACTGCGTGCACTCGAAATCATGGCCGAATATGACGTCGGCGCCCTGCTGGTACTCGACGGGAAAGAGCTTTGCGGCGTGTTTTCCGAGCGGGACTATGCCCGCAAGGTGATATTGCAGGGCAAAGCATCCAAACACACCAAGGTCAACGAGATCATGACCGGCAAGGTCATCTGCGTCAGACCGGACACAAGCATGGAAAAATGCATGGCAATCATGACCGAAAAGCGCATTCGTCACTTGCCGATCGTCGATGAGAACAAACAGGTTCTCGGCATCGTCTCCATCGGTGACGTAGTGAAGGAAGTCATCAGCCAGCAGCAGTTCATCATCAACCAGCTGGAAACGTACATCACCACCTGATACGGCTTCCTGATCAACTAAAAAAAAGCGCAGGCCAGTCGCCTGCGCTTTTTTTCGTCATGAGATCGAGGTTACTTGATCTCCAGCAGGCTCTCGTCCCACTTGGCGTGCTTTTCCAGACCGAGCAGATTGGCCGTCGTCGCCGCGATGTTGGACAGACCGGCAGTTTCCGTCTGCTTCAGGCCAAGCTTGCCACCGCTCACGTTGTCGTAGAGGATCAACGGCACGGGGTTAAGCGTATGCGCCGTTTTCGCCTTGAACGAGCCATCCTTGTTCTGTGCCGGCTGCTTGGTCTTCTTGTCGATCTCGTACATCTCGTCGGCATTGCCGTGGTCGGCGGTAATCAGCGCCACACCGCCCAGCGCATCAATCACAGGCAGAATACGTCCAAGCGCCAGATCGACGGCTTCAATCGACATCGTCGCAGCGCGGAAATTACCGGTATGCCCAACCATGTCGCCATTGGCAAAGTTGCAGCGCAGCGTCTTGTACTTGCCACTCTTCAGTGCCTCGATCATCGCATCGGCGATCTCGGCGGACTTCATCCACGGCCGCTGCTCGAACGGAACCACGTCGCTCAGCACTTCCTGATAGGTTTCACCCTCGAACTTACCCGAACGATTACCGTTCCAGAAGTAAGTCACGTGGCCGTACTTCTGCGTTTCCGAACAGGCGAACTGAGCTATACCAGCCTTGGAGAACCACTCACCCATCGTGTCCTGAATGGCTGGCGGCTGCACCAGGAAGCGTTGCGGCAGCTTCAGGTCGCCGTCGTACTGCAGCATGCCGGCGTAGGTCACCTTGGGCACACGCACGCGGTCGAACTTGGCGAAA
>QKII01000292.1 GCA_003249625.1 Propionivibrio sp.
GCACGGCCTGCGGGTTCACATGGATGGCGCCCGCTTCACCAACGCGCTGGTTTCTCTCGGTGCGGCGCCCGCGGACATCAGCTGGCGTGCTGGCGTTGACGTTCTGTGCTTCGGTGGAACGAAAATGGGACTACCGGTCGGGGAGGCGGTCGTTTTCTTCGACCGCTCACTCTCTGAAGACTTTGCTTGGCGTTGCAAGCAGGCAGGCCAGTTGGCGTCAAAAATGCGCTTCCTTTCAGCGCCATGGCTTGGCGTGCTCGACAATGGCGCTTGGCAAAAACACGCGGCACACGCCAATGAGATGGCACAACGTCTGGGGAAAGGCATGCAGGATATCCCGGGCGCGGAATTGCTCTTTCCCGTAGAAGCCAACGGCGTGTTCGTTTCTCTGCCTCAAGCGGTGCAAGATGGCTTGCGTTCACGCGGCTGGCGCTTTTATACCTTCATCGGCTCCGGCGGCGCCCGTTTCATGTGTTCCTGGGACACCCCGCCGGAAAGTGTCGAAGCACTTCTGAATGACCTGCGCGAACTGTCGGCGGAACGCTGATTCAACCGCCGAGAAAAACTCAGGAAGCCATCAGCCTGGCAAGTTCAAGGAGAAGCAAAAGCAGCAGCCACAACAATAGAGCTCGCCAGACCAGACCGACAGCGCTTTGCATCAGGTCAAGACCGGTCTCTTCGCTGTCATTTACGGCATCGTAGTCGGCAACAGGGACAGGCACACCCAACGCACCGATCCCTGCGGCAAGGACAACAGCCTTGTTCCGTCCGGCGTGCGTGTCACCCGAACCACTTCCCTGCGCCTGCGCTCGCCAGCAATACATTGCATCCTCGAAATTGCCCACGACGGCGAACACCGCAGCCGTCAGTCTGGCAGGCAACCAATCGATGACAGTGAAAGCCTGCCGGGCGAAACTTCCAAAATCTCCAGAACCGGGTAACGGATTTTTTCCCCAGCGATCTGCGAAGAATGCAGCCGCCCGGTACAACACCGCCCCACACGGCCCCGGCAGCAACACGAAGCAGGCCACTACGCCAAACACATGCGCGTGCGAAGCCGCCAGCGCGCACTGGATGGACTCGAGAGCAATCCCGGCAGCGGAGAAATCATCTTTTCGAACGCCACTCCACTCGGCAAGAAGATCACGGGCATGCTTCAAGTCACCAAGTCTCAAGGCTAGCTGGATATCAGTATAGTAATGGCTGAACTGTCGAAACCCCATCGTCAAATAGAGAATCAAGGCGCTCCATACCCAAGCCAGGAGAGGACTGACGCTACGAAGAAGGGCGTACACAATGCCGACAACCAGCACCAGACCACCTACACCGAGCATCCAGGCCACGATGCCATGATTATGCTCACCCGCATTGAAGTGCGCTTCGAGCCACCCGGCGCAGCACTCAAGCGGCGTGCCAACCACGACCGCATAGGGTAACGGCCGGAGTTGTTCGAAAAGAAGCACGGCGATTATCGTAAAAAGCCCCATGACATCCCCGCAAAAAAAACTCATTCGAGGACAGACCCGACATCCGCCTCATTTTCAGGCCACGCTCAGTACGCCAGCACCCGTGCAAGACTGACGATGATTCCCGCCGTCGCCCCCCAAATAAAATGCCTTCCATAAGGCATTGCGAAAAAGTGACGCGTTTTTCCTTGAATCTCCCGCGATCTACGCTGATGATTTGCCGGATTCATCAAAAAAGCGAGCGGAACCTCAAATACCTCGGCGACTTCCGATGGATCGGGGCGAAGGGAAAACGGGGGCGTCAGGAAAGCGACCACCGGCGTAATCCGGTAGCCCGTGACGGTCAAGTATTCGGGCAGCGTGCCGACAACTTCGACATGCGCGGATGCCAGCCCGATTTCTTCTTCCGCCTCACGCAACGCGGTATGCGCTGGAGAAAGATCGACGGATTCCGCTCGACCGCCGGGGAAGCTGATCTGGCCGGCATGATCTCGAAGATGGTCCGTACGCAGCGTCAGAAGAACCGTTGCCCCCCCCTCACGCAGCACGATTGGGAAAAGAACCGCCGCGGCGACCGGACTTTCAACCTGGACTCCGGGTTCATCGCCGTGCCCCGCATATTCAGGCGGCACGGCAAGCACACGACGCAATCGCTCCAAATCAACCGGACTAGAGGAATCAGGAAGCAAACTCCCGTCGTAATCAGTTTCCTTTGACAGCGTTTTCTTCCTCAATCTCGGCGTTGATCGATCCCAAGGCGTCCTGCAGCGTCTCTTCCGAAAGCATATTGATCAGGGTCGCGACCTGGTCCGCCGGTTCAACGGCCCCCACCGGCAAGCGATTGCTGTCAAGGCAGGCAATCAGTGCGGCGCTGGCCCCAACCACGCGCAGCAGGCTCTGCCGCTCTCCCATCAAAATTTCAAGTTCGCGGCGCAACATGGCTATTTCCTGATCGCGATGCGGCATCTATCCCCCTTTTTTCTTTAGTAGCGTTTAGTCAGTGTCATCGTATCCCCGTTACGCTGCATTTCCATGCGATTCAGGAAACTCATCCCCAGCAGCGTCACAGGCAGATCATGCTGGTGAACCAGCGCGTCAACATTATTCAATTCGATCTCACCCAATCGTACGGAATTGAGTTTGACCCGGGAAACGACTGTCTGTCCGTTCGCCGTATTGGCGACTCCCGGAACCCCTCTGGTCGGATCGACGCCTATTCGCCTTGCTTCACCGGCGCCGAGCGAAATCATCGACGCTCCGGTATCGACAAGAAAACGAACCGTGGAGCCATTGATATTCCCCGTCGAATAAAAATGACCGCGAGCATCCGCCGTCAACACCACGCGCGCAGGCCCACTGTCCGTGGGACGCGACACAACATTCTGCCCGACGCGCAATTGGCGTCGCTTGCCGTTGACTTCCAGCGTAGCGGTGTCGCCATTGATCGACACGACTTTTACACCTTCATCCGTTGTCGCGCCAACAGCCACGATTCTCGGTTGCCCACCGTTGATGGTCAGCAGCGCCTTTCCCGGAAACATGCCGGCCAGTCCGACATCCGCTGCCAGAACCACGGAAAGCCACGTAGATGCCACCACGCACAACGACGTACGCAAAAAGCTTCGCGTAAAATCGGTACGGACCGAGCCCCTTGGACAGCCAAACAGGAAACATCGACTCATGAAACCCATCGCCATTTTTCGCCACACCTGTACAGAAGGTCCGGGCTATTTTGCCACATTCCTCGACAGGCACTCGATTCCCTGGCAACTGATCTGCGTTGACAGCGGCGACCCGGTACCCCGCTCACCCGAGCCTTTTTCCGGGCTCTGCCTGATGGGTGGCGCCATCAGCGTCAATGATCCGTTGCCATGGATCGACGAAAGCTGCCAACTGATCCGCGAGGCTGTCGCCAGAAACATACCGATCATCGGACACTGCCTAGGCGGGCAATTGATGAGCAAGGCGCTCGGCGGCCAGGTCACAAAAAACCCGGTCAAGGAAATCGGCTGGGGTAGCGCCAAAGCCGATTTGCAGCGCAACGAGGCGCGACGCTGGTTAGGCGACGCCCTTGATGATTCAGGTAACGCATCGGTTTTCCAGTGGCACGGAGAAACGTTCAGTATTCCCGATGGAGCAACGCGCATCCTTGGCAACGACTATTGCGCGAACCAGATGTTTGCATTAGGCCCACACCTCGGCATGCAGTGCCACGTGGAAATGACACCGGAGATGATCGAATCCTGGAACGAGCAATGGGGAGAGGAGACGCTTGGACTGGCCCCACTGCCGCCGTCGGTGCAAACGCCGGAGCAGATGCAGGCCGATACGGGCGAACG